>NZ_JBSVWQ010000012.1:0-63495 GCF_054071215.1 Pseudomonas sp. SDO5522_S412
GGATTTCAGTTCTAAGCTACTAGATTGTATTGGCTCCATAAAGTACGAAAATTTTGTCATGCAGGTGACCGGGCATTTAACGACAGGCTGTCGTGGCGCTGGTTGTTACTGCAAAGTGGTCGAGATCCACCAAGCACTGGGCGTCGCCCAAGTCGACACTATTTGTCGACATGCCGTGATCTCGGATTAGCCGAAGACACTCATGGCTTCCGTTTTCCAAAGTCAGACGCTCATGCTCGCTGAAATGCTCGCCAGCCCCACCACCCAATTCAGCAAGGCGTTTCTCGTGGTGCAGGCGGTCGTAATGACGCTGCCTTTCATGAAGGGTCATCTCGTCTTGCCCTCGGTTGTTTTCCCAATGCAACCTTCACCAGGTGCATCAGTGAAAAGGTCCGTCATGCTGCGAACAGCTCTTGCTGGTGAGGCTGAGGCGTGCAGCGCTGGATTCCGGCCCGTATTGCTGACTCCAGCAGTTCGGCGTCTTGCTCAAGCTCAGGGAAGGCTCCGGCAAACTCGCTTACTGCGCCGCGCAGTCCGGCCGCCTCACGCTGCAGAGTTGGAATCACGATGCTGATCATGTTGCCGATCGTGCGCAGATCCAGGCTGCACTCCCGGCAAAGCCGGATGTAGTCGAGCATGTACTTCGGCATTTCACTTACTCCCGGTTGTCATCCCAAGCAGCCCTCGCGAGAAGGCTGCTCAGTGATGCTTTCCACCTTGACCCGCATAACACCTGGCGTCAGTCTCCGGCTTGAATCAAATGTTCTTCCAGCCGCGGGCCTTTCGGCTTGTTCTCCCGCTGGATAACTGTTCTTGGCGCTTTACGCTGCACGCCCGGGTCAGTTGCCAACCCTCTGAACCGTTTAGGCCGGTTCATCGCTGCCTTTGAATCTGGGCCGGTTGTGATCCGGCAAGGGGTATCGCTAAAGAGCGGCGCAGGTTTAGCTGCTGGCCGGCGTTCTTCGTTGCTGGCTTGAGGCGATAATCACAGAGTGTGTTTATGGTGTCAACACGTAATGTGTTTGTATTTTTCATGATTGAATCACGCTGTGTGGTTTTTATAGGGGAATTGAGAAGGACGGGGTGGTGAGCCCGCCTGCTGGCGTGCTCATTTAGGAATCGCAGTATTCGCGCCAGCCGATCCTGACGGCACCGTCATCCAGATGTTCGATCCTGATGCCGGCGGTGTCGCCGATGTCTTGGATGACCTGGTGCCAGGCTTCAGGGCTTTCATCGTCGCGCCTGGATACCTCCACCAACTGAATTCTCTGGACCCGGGGAGATGCGATCAAGCGTTGCAGGCGATGGCCCACAAGCTCGTAGGAATTTCTCGGTTTCGATGTGGGGTAGGGTGCCTGGATCATGCGTCGCTCCTTGCGAATACTGTATGCATACACAGTATTGATGCTGACATATCTTGGCAAGAGGGCGGCAGCAAGTTTTATGCATAAATGCATATTTTCTGATGAGTTCTTTCCGGCAGGCATGAAAAAGCCCCCGCTGGGGGGCTAGATGAGAAGGCGGGGCTCTATAGATCGGCAGTCAGAGCTTGTTTGCGTTGCTGCTTGCCTTTGCCTCGCGCTCAGCTGCTTTTCTTTGTGTGGCTGCAATATCGCTGATTGTTGCAGCAGAGGTGTTGATATCGCCTGCGAGCTTCTCGATCGTTATCTCGACCTTCTTGCCGGACCAGGTCAGCGTCTCATTTGTGAAGGATGCTCCAGCTTTGGTTTTTACGGGCTCATTCAAAATCTGAGTAGGTGTGCCGTATTTGTTGGTGAAAAGGGTCACCAGCTTGGAAAAGTTGTCGCTATTGGTGGTGAGGTAGAAGGACTCAACTCCAGATGGGCTCGCGAAAACGGCGAGAGAGTATCCAAAGCCAATTTCTGGCCCGCCCCGAACCGTATAGAGATTCGTGTACGGCGGCTCATGGCACATCGTCTTGCTCAGGATCGTGCCGCGCGGACACGCTGGCACTGTCGCATCGACTTTTTGATCAAAGCGCAAACCCATAAAACTGTCGGGCTCTTGCGCCCAGGGTGCTGGAGTAGAGGGCTTTTTGGCCGCAATTGCAGCGCTAGTTAAGCATGCGGCGAATAAAAAAATGAGAATCTTGGCGTTCATAGGATCCCTCCGATAATTGAGCCCGCACTTTACCATTCGTGGCGAACAGCCACCATTGATCCGAAGCTGTGGGTGGGCTGTCTGGCCGACGTGATACGGTCAAGGCAACAAATGAAAGGAGCGCCCGCAATGAAGCTACCGGAAAGCTACAGGGTCAATGGATACACCGTCATGCAAGTGAAAGACGGCTGGGAAGTCGCGAACAGTGACCGCCGCCTGGCCGGACCTTTTGATCGTAAAGAGGATGCAGTCGGGGCCGCAAAGGCGCTACCGCCTAAAGGGTAAGGAGAGGCAGATAGAAGAAGCCCGGCGCTAAGCCGGGCTTTTTATAGCTATTTAAATGACGCAAGTACCAATATTTTAACCCTTTCATCTGTTTCACCTACAGACAAAATGGTTCCACTAACTTTGGAATGGCTTAACAGCTGCCCGAACCCTTGGCTAAGGGCTCGACTGACATAGCCGATTCGTCCGTGAACAGTCATGACTGCTATTGCATTTTGGTCATAGAGGTTGTCAGGCTCAGGTACAAAATCAACATGCATTTCTTCAGAGATTTTGTGTGCGACTTTATTATATTCAGTTCCACTTACATCTAAAACTATATCGATCGGTGCCACGGCCGATGATAAGTCGGGGCATAGCTCGAATCTATCGCTTGCAAGTCTAGCACCGGTGTAACCGAGGAGTGAAAAGTCAGAACCATCAAAGTTACTTGGCAGTCCGTATTGAGCCAAATACTTCGAAAAGTCTTGTCTTTTTCTAGGCGGCATCCTGCTCATAAACGGGGCTAACGCATTATCAAATGCGTCACTTCCATTTATAGTGAACGCAGGAAAGCTGATGAAGCCCTCATTTACTGCAGCATGATAATCGGGAGTGTCTTTTAAGTATCGAAATGAGTAGGTGTTATCATTCCTAACTAGCTCTCCGATAACTCTACGATTTCGAGGTACGCCTTCAGTTGCACTGGTCCAGACCAAAAGTAGGCGATTTGGTTCAAAGATGTGATCAATGGTGTGCATTTAATTTTTCCATAATCAACTCCATGCGCCTCGAGGTAAGCCTGATCACAAAATTGGCTCTTTCTGCACTGAGTCTAGCATGTGGCGGCATTGGCAAGTCAACAAGAGCCCGCATAACATCGCTGAACCGTTCAACATCAAACCGTTTCGCACGACGCATCAGGAGTGATCTTACTTTTGAGTTGTGCTTTGCAATGAACTCTATTGATTCGAGATGTCCGACCTGGGATAGATTGTCTGGAGCCCATCTAAAGTGATGGGTGCCCTTCTTTATGAAGTTATCGATCCGCACCTGATCCCATTGCGAGAATTTACGCGGCAAGATTTGATAGCCTAGACTGGTCCCGTTATCAAACCAAGGTGCAAATTTTAGCCTTATGCCGTATTGTTCGCCTTTTCGACGAGCTACACTTTTAGTATGTGGTAGGGAGGTCATCATGTACCCCCAGTTATCTTGATGTCTGTCTGTATTTCCGATTATGGTGTCAAATAGTAGCATTGACCAAAAGTCATATATTTGATCTTCTCCCATAAAGCGGACATTAAGCTGTTGCGCTGTTAATAGGTTATGTTGCGTACCCTTGTCTCTGTCGAAATTTTTAATCTCTTTATAAAAGAAGTATCCAGCAGCGTAGAATACCTCTTCCCCAGGAGCATAAAACCATTCGCTCAATGATCCGCACTCGCCGGTCATTGAGTCAAAAGCTGCGTGAGCGGGAGGGACGTCAATTCCTAAAAGCAACCCTACTTGGTAAGCTATTAGTTCAGCCCAGAACTGTTCAGGGTATTTTTCGTCTGAGAGCTTAAACATGTATTGCCAATCTGGCTTTACAACATTTTGTATTGGGTCATTAGGGGACACAACAATACGTTTCGGGCGCGCTCCCTCAGGATAAGCCTCGGAGAACTCTCTATGCCTGCGCCACTCAGCAACATCTATAGGGTTTAATTGGATTGACAACTTACTCATCCTTGACTAGCTCTGGAATGACTCTTGGTAGCGACCTATCCAAGAATCAAAGATATTCGCGCAGCAATAGGGGTCTAAGTGATGCTGTGTGAGTGGGCGTTGCGCTCAGTAAAACTTCTGGAGCGCCTGCACAACCACGCCAACGATCCTGCAGTTCTCGTCGACTGCTTCGATGGGGTAGCTCGGGTTCAGCGGCTTCAGAAACAGTCGACCGCCGTCGCTGACCAGCTTCTTGAAGGTCGCCTCGTTGCTGTCCGGTAGCTTGGCCACCACCAGCTTACCTGGTGCAACTTCAGCCTCAGTGTCCACCAAGATCAGCGTGCCCTCGGTGATGCTCTGGCCGGCGGGCGCTGTCATCGAGTCCCCTTTGACTGTCAGCCAGAACGCAGGACCTTTGGAGTCGTACTCCGAAAATTCGTAGGTGTCCGAGATTCCAGCCGGGTAGGGCTCCACGGCTTCCGACCAGGCGCCGGCGGCAACCCAGCTCACAACCGGGTAGCGGAATGATTTGGTGGGCTGGGCGGCGATTGAAATATTCGAGGGGCTTTCGCCAGGCAAAAGTAACGCTGCCGGATCGACTTTCAGCTCATGGGCAATCTTGGCGATATCTTCAAGGTTTGGCTCCCGAGCATCTTTCTCATAGTTTCCTATGCGCGATTGGGATTTCCATCCGCACGCCTTTGCCAAGGCAGCCTGAGAAAGCCCTGCTTTTTCTCTGTAGTGCGCGATGCGCGATCCGAGTGTCTTCATGGATCGAATTTTAATCACGGAGTGAAATAAAATCCGCCCACTTATTGTGTTTGCCAATAACACGATATGTGTTTATCCTTGGTTTATTGACCGCAGGAGCAACGCAATGAATCTCATAGCAGAGTTTCGTGAGGAGGCCGGAATCACGCAGGCAGCCTTACACCGAAAGCTCAACTGGAAGCAGTCGCGGCTCGCTAACTACGAGTCGGGGGCTCGCCCATTGAAGCTTGAAGACGCCCGGAAGATCGTCCAGGCGCTGAATGAATTGGGTGCGAAATGCACTTTGGATCGCGTTTTTCCGCAGCAATCTTCTGCGGATGTTCAGGCCGCCTAAGCGACACCCCTGTCCGCCGTTCCATTGAAGCCAGATTAGAAGAGAGCAGTCCCCATGCAAACGTCCAGTTCCAGACACACCGTACAAACCCGTGATCAGGTGCTGGTCGCCCACGCTGCAAACCAGATCGCGCGCACCAGCCTGAGCCAGGACGACTTCGCCCAGGCGCTGAGCCGCGAGCTGCATCTGTCGTGCCCAGAGAAGGCTGTCGCCAAAGAGGTCCCGGACTTCGCCGCGCTGACGTTGCAGAACGATGTCGGTGACTTTGTGAAGGCGACCGGCCGCTGGCTCAAGCGTGTTCAGCGCTGGCTGTCCGGTGATCAGGAAATGCCGTCCTGGCTGGAAGAGTCGTGGGTCAACGCCCTTGAGCCTGAATACCGCGATCACTGCCTGAACGAGCTGGCGAGCCGCCACGGGCTGACCGGCGCCCGTCAGATGACCAGCGACCAATGCGCGAACAAAAGTTTCGGCGCACTGATCCGCGCCCTGGGCGATGTGATCGACACCGGCAGCGAAGTGTTCGACGACCAGGTGATGTGCGAACTGGATCTGCCACACCTACCGGCATTCGCCAAGCAGTGCCGCCAGGTTGAAGCGAAGGCGGGGGAGCTGGGGCGCCGTGCCGAGCAGTTGCTCGCTTCGGTCCAGCGAAATTTGAAATCTGTTTCCTGATTTCCCGCGCATGCGCGGAAATCGGTGCCCATCGGGTTCGCACTATGAATTAAGCGGATCTGAAGCCCAGGCACAAAAAAGCCGACGGTCGAGGTCGGCTAATTCGATAACACTTTGTGAGGCCGATTATATGCAAACCCCGCCACATATCAATAGCCCTGCCAATCTCGCGCCACGTTTTTCGCAATCTGAAAACGTGGCGCGCAATTCAGCAGTGATTCCGTTCGACTTCGACGGCGCCGCAATCCGGGTCATCACCGACAAGCTCGGCGATCCGTGGTTTGTTGCGCGCGACGTCGCTGACGCCCTCGGCTACTCCAAACCGGAGAACGCGGTGGCCCGTCACTGCAAGGCAGCGACCACTACCCCGAAACAGGGTGGTGGCTTCATGACCATCATTCCTGAGCGGGACCTGTACCGGCTGGTGATGAAGTCCAAACTGCCAGCCGCCGAGAAGTTCGAAGAGTGGGTGGTCGGGCAGGTGCTGCCGAGTATCCGCAAGACCGGCACCTTTTCTGCCCAGAGCCCGAACAACTCCAAGATCGTCGGCGAGCTTGCCATTTTGGAATGCTTCGACCGCCTGTTGAAGCCTGCCAACTCCAGCAAGATGCTGATGCTGGCCAAGATCGCCGCCAACAACGGCCTCGACGCTAAATTCCTCCCAGGCTACGCCGTAGACGCTGTGCCAGATGCTGCTGGCGGCTCTTCGATGCCTACCAAGGCAATCACCGCCTTGATCAAAGATCACGCCATCGCCAGCACCGCGCGCGCCTTCAACATTGCACTGGAGGCCCACGGCTTCCTCAAGGTCCTCCAGCGCAAAAACTCGAAACAGCAAATGGTGGATTTCTGGTCCGTGACCGAGAAGGGCATGGCCTACGGCAAGAACCTCACCAGCCCTCAATGCCCCCGCGAGACGCAGCCTCACTGGTACGTGGATCGCTTCCTTGAATTGGCCGCAAAGGTCGGGAAGGCCTGACATGCAATACACCGTCACGATTAACCAGGTGAAGGCGCTGGAGTGGGGGCTGAATTCTCAGCAGGCCCTGCTATTCGCCTTCGTTTACGGCTGCCCGAGTTGGACCAAGCCAATCAAGACTGATGACGGGATCTTCTTCGCGCTGAGCAAGGCCAAGATCATCGAGGAGCTACCGCTGCTCACTGACAAGCCAGACACCGCTTACCGCATGCTGAAGGCCCTGGAAGAGGCCGGCTTGATTGAGCTTCGCCCTGAAGCATTCCGACTCACCGAAAAAGGCTGTGAGTGGAACCCGGACCGTATGGGCCACGTCACCGCGCACCAACCACCGGTCCTTCCGCCCCGGCGCGGGACGAAAAAGAAACCAATCCCTTCTGGCTTGCGTGCTCTGGTATTCGCCCGCGACGGTCACGCGTGCTTGCGCTGTGGCTGCTCGGTGCTGATGCGCTTGAGGGCCGATCACGTCGTACCTGAAAGCCAAGGTGGAGAGGCTTCATTGGGCAACCTCCAGACCCTTTGCATGTCCTGCAATAGCTGGAAGGGCGTGCGTACGATTGATTTCCGCGCGTTCGCCGGAGGTGCAGCATGAGCATGGGCCTTATGGTTGCCGCAATGAAGCTTCGCGTTGGTAATCCGCTGCGCAAGCTGGTGCTGATCAAGTTGGCCGACAACGCCAGCGACGTAGGCGAGTGCTGGCCCTCCTATCAGCACATTGCCGACCAGTGCGAGATCAGCAAGCGCTCTGTCATGAACCACATCACCGCTCTGTGTGAGGCGGGACTGTTGCGCAAGGAGATCCGGAAGGGTGGACCAAAGGGGAATTCGTCGAACGTTTACTTCCTCACCCTCGACGGTGGTGGTGCACCTCCTGCACCAGGGGTAGTGCAGAAGATTCACCCGGGTAGTGCAGCAGGTTCACCCCCTAGTGAATCTCCTGCACCAGGGGGTAGTGCAGCAGTTGCACCCAGAATCAGTAACTCTCTTGAACCAGTCATGGAACCGGTCATTGAACCAATTGCACCCCCGGCTCCCGCCGAGGTTGTGCCGGTTCAGTCCCGCGGCTTGGTGCTGGTGGTTGACCGCACCGATACTCCCCGGGTCGAGATTCCCGCCGACATGCCGGGCCCCAAAGACCAGACCTGCAAAACCTTCAAGGTCTGGGCGAACTACGCCATGGCTTACCGCAAACGCTATAGCGCCTGGCCTGTGTGGAATGCCAAGGTCGGTGGCCAGCTCGGCCAACTGGTCGACCGCCTCGGCGCGGATGTCGCCCACCACGTCGCTGCCCACTTCCTGAAAACCAGCGATGCCGCTGTGCTGCGCAAGTGCCACAGCCTCAACGAGCTGCTGGCCAACGCCGAGAGCTATCACACCCAGTGGGTGACCGGGCAGCGCATCAACGGCACCACCGCCCGCCAGATGGAGCGAACTGAGGCGAACCACTCCGCAGCGGAGCAGGCCGCCCAGATGGTCCTGGCCAAACGCCAAGCAGGTGACCGCAATGAATACCTCTGAAATGAACGACCATCAGGTTGCCGGACTGGCCGCCGCCATCTGCGCTACTGCCGAAGCCATGGGGCAGGAGATGAACCCGGGCACTGCCGCGATGATGGCCGAAGACCTCTGCGCCTACCCGGTGCCCGTCGTCAAAGCCGCCTTGAAGGCCTGCCGCTTCGAAGTGAAGGGCAAGCTGGCAATGGCTGACATCCTGCAACGCGTCCAGTCCTCTGACGGGCGCCCGGGCAAGGACGAGGCCTGGGCCATCGCCATGACCACCAACGATGAATTC
Source organism: Pseudomonas sp. SDO5522_S412 (assembly GCF_054071215.1). Taxonomy (NCBI): domain Bacteria; kingdom Pseudomonadati; phylum Pseudomonadota; class Gammaproteobacteria; order Pseudomonadales; family Pseudomonadaceae; genus Pseudomonas; species Pseudomonas sp. SDO5522_S412. The sequence continues at coordinate 8,641 of NZ_JBSVWQ010000012.1, forward strand.
GAAACCGTGGTGCTGACCGACGAGATCCAGCTGGCACTGGCTGCCGCGAAACCCATCTTGGATGGCGGCGACAAAATCGGTGCGCGCATGGCGTTCATCGACGCCTACCAAAGGTTCGTGGGCCAGGCCCGCGAGGATGCAAAACCGGTCAACTGGCACGTGTCCGTGGGTTTCGACGCCAACCGTCGTATCCAGGCCGTCGCCAAGGCGGTGGAGTTGAAGCGTATCCCCCAAGAACACGGCCAAAAGTACTTGGCTGACCTGAGCATTGTTCCAGTTACCGAGGATGGCCGCGCCATTGCCGGTTTGCTCACCGGCGCCGTCACCCAGCCCGCGCCAGTTCTGCGCCAGAAGCTGGAACTGGTCAAAAACTCGATGTTGGAGATGCGCAAGGCCAGCGCCGAACGAAAAACCGAAATGCGGATTGAAGCGGCCAATGAGTTGGCGGATCGCCGGGCGCTGCTGGTCAAGCAGGCCCAGGAACTGGAAGCGAAGAGGGCAGCGCAATGACCGACAAGATCAGCGTCAACTGCCAGGCCAGGCTCTCTGAAGTCATCACCAAAATCAGCGCCATGTACAAAGACAAGAAGTTTGTGGTGGTGACCCTGCGCCCAGGCAAGGACCGCACGCTCGACCAGAACCGGCTGTGGTTTGGGATGTACAAGCGCATCGCCGAAATGACCCAGATCGGTGACGCGGCTGACGCCCGGCGCTACTGCAAGCTGCACTTCGGCGTGCAGATCCTGTTGAACGAGGATGCCGGCTTTCAGGCCGAGTGGTACCGGGTCATGCGCCATCTGCCGTACGAAACGAAGCTGGCCATGATGGGGGAGTGTCATCTGTTCGGCCCCGACGGTTTCCCGGTGACCAGCCTGTTCAATCGTGCCCAGGGCATCAATTACACCGACCGCATCGCCGCCTATTTCACAGGCCAAGGTGTGGTTTTCACTGATCTACTCAGCAAGGAGGCTGCATGATCGGCAAGCAACCCAAACCGAAGAAGTGCAAGAACCCAGCATGCGGCATCAGCTTCCCGCCGCAGCGCCTGGGCCAAGCCGTGTGCAGTGCGAAATGCGGCCTGGCCATCAAGGACGTGAACCAGGCGAAGGCGCGCAAGTCACTGGCCCAGGTTGAGCGCCGCGAGATCAAGGTCCGCAAGGAGAAGCTGAAGAGCCGCGGCGAACACATGCGTGAGGCTCAGCAGGCGTTCAACGAGTACGTCCGCACCCGGGACCAGGCCGCCGGCCACCTCTGTATCTCCAGCGGCAAGCCGTTGGACTGGAGCGGCAACGCAGTCGATGCCGGTCACTACCGCAGCGTTGGCTCCGCGCCGCACCTGCGTTTCGATGAACGCAACTGCCACGCCCAGAGTAAGCAGGACAACCGGTTTCTCTCGGGCAATGCCGTGGATTACCGGATCGGCCTGATCGCACGCATCGGCCAGGAGGCCGTCGACGCCCTGGAAGCTGACCAGAGCGTGCGCAAGTACTCCGTCGAGCAGATCAAGGGCATCAAAGCCTACTACCGGGCTAAGACAAGAGAACTGAAGAGGGCTGCAGCATGACCTATCGCAACGTTGTTTCAGCAGTAGTTCGAGCCCTTGCGGCCGAGACCATCAGTTCCGCCGGCGGCTGCGACTTTGAGCCGAAGGTGCAGTGCGCCAAGCAGAAGGGGGAGATCGTCGGCAAGGAGGCCGCGTTTCTCCAGGACTGCTGGGTGTTCGGCCGACTGCACAAGACGCTGACCCCGGCGCACTGGCGGGCACTGGTGGCGAAGTACTCGACGCATGAGGAACGAAAACACGGTGCGATACTGGAGTTGCTGAACTCTGTGAAAACGCCGGCGCCGAAGCGCTTCCGGGAATGCGCGGTGCTGACCTGGGCCATCCCGCAAGTTGCCGGTGCCGAGGGCAAGCGTTCCGCCGCTGTGCTGCCGGCCGCCTGGTACGACATCACAAATTGGGATAACGACGGCAAGCCTGAATCTACTCGGTACCGGTGGCGCTCAGGGATCCGCAAGACTCTGGATGACCAGGTGAACGAAGCTCTCACTGCCGCTCAGGAACTGCTTGATGCGGAAGGGTTAATCGAAAGTTGTGTGGCGTAGCAAAAAGCCGTTGCAATGAGTGAGAAAGTGAGAGAGTATTTACCCATCCTATCGATCTTGCGCGTTAGGGGTTCACACTGAAAAGCCCGGCTTATATGTCGGGCTTTTTATTGCGCTCAGTTTGTGCAAGGTCGAAAATAGAGCTTCCGACTATAAACTGGGAGAGCGTCATGGTTTTGCGTGGCATGGCACAGATGCATGTCGACGACTTGGCGGAACGGTTCAAGAAGTTGGTTGTAGGGCAGGCTGGCAACGCGGATATTCAGTTAGCGTGGGTTGTTTTTTATCAGGGCAGAATGTTCGGAGCTTATTCAACGGCCGAGCTTGCACTGAAGAAAATAACGGACATTGAGCACTGCATCAGCATCGACGAGGCCCCAGTCCCTCAAACTTCAAGCGACTAAAATTTTTATGAAGCCCCGCCTAGAGCGGGGTTTTTTATTGCCCAAGGAAAGGGCGATTCAGCAAAAGGAATTTGCAGATGTTGAAAGAAATCAGATGCGGTAGCTGCAACCGACTTCTCGCCCGTACGGGTGGGTTTACAGAGCTCCAGATCAAGTGTTCCCGATGCGGGACGTTGAATCATGTGAAGGCCACGAGCCTCGAGCAATCGCCCATGAGCGCCATACGCCCAATTCAGAGGCCTGAACTTAAATCAGCTCAGTAATGGAGTTTAAAATGGAAAACGCAAACTCGGCGTCTCAAACCTTGCAAGATCTTTGGACTCAAGTAGAACCGGTGGATAACACCGGCATGCTTAGGCGCGTGGTTTTTGCGCAAGGCAAGTTTTATGCGGTTGGTGGCAATGGTCTTCCCACAACCACTCAGGTTGTCATCGGAGGCGCAACTGGTACAGCGTGGACCAAGCTGAAGGGCGCCCTCACCTCTGATAGCGGAAAGGTCCTCAACGAGCTGTACTGGAACGGTATTGGGTCATCGCTTCAAGCCCTTTCTCAATCCGGCAATCTGTTCTTCGGCAACGCAGACCGCCCTGAAAGGGTTTGGACAGACCTTACGGCAACTGTTCGCGCGTCCGGAGACTTGCAAGGCATTGTGTTTTATCAGCCAATTTCCGGCAATGACTACACCTGGATACTGGTTGGGTCTAACGGTAAAGTCTTTTCCCGTTATAGCGATTGGTCGGGCCAGGTGGAGCGCACTACGACCTTCACTTCTAGCGAAACTGTGTACTGCGTCAACGCCATTGGCAGTTTTGTGTTGGTTGCGGGATCGAATGGGAAGCTGCTTAGCGCTGTGAAGATGGCGACGGAAAATCCGCAAACATTCACGCCCAGAACCAGCACCTTCGGCACTAGCACTATCCTTTCCATGAAGCTTTGCAACGGGAAAATGTTTATCGTTGGTGCGGATGGCAAGATGGCATATTCATCCGATGGGCTTAGCTGGACTGCTGTTGAAGATACCAGTTTCGGTGGAACCATCATCCGCGACATTGCTTACGGTAATGGCAAGTATGTGGCTGTCGGCGACGGCGGCAAGACGGCCGTTTCCGAAGATGGGCTCGGCTGGATTCAGCAAGCCAACACTTTCGCAGGAACCGATATCCGGAGCGTCGCCTACGGCAATGGCAAATTTGTAGCTGTTGGTGCAGACGGCAAGATTGCTTACTGGACTCCATGATCTTCTATCTCCTTGCGTAATAGAGCCCAGCCGTCGCGCTGGGCTTTTTCATTTTCGGCCCCGCCACACCCTTCGCTCTAAGCAGGGAGTGCCGTCGGGGCTGACCTATTTCAAACATGCCCCACGGAGTCGAGCGCATGGAGTATCTACAGCGCCTGCTCGACAAGATCGACAGGTTCGAATTACTGATTGCGGGCCTGGTTGGGGCTGTGATCGCCAGCTGGTGGCACAAGGACGACCTGAACGACTGGCGCGCCTGGATGATCTTCCTCATCACGGGCATGGCCTGCTCGATCTACCTCACGAGCATGGTCAGCACCTACCTGGGCGTGACCGAGCCGAAGATCGTCGCCGGCATTGGCTTCCTGCTGGGCGCATTCGGCGGCTCGCTCCTGGCGGCCATCAATCGAGCCATTAAATCCGCTGACCTCTGGGCGCTCATTCGCCAGCGGTTCGGGGGAGGCAACCCATGAATCTTGAACTGATCAACTCCATCGCCTGCGGCCTTATCGCGCTGTGGGCAGCCTGGTGCGTACTGAGCGGGAAGGTAAGGGACGGCATCCTCGGGAAGCTGATCTACTCGGCCATCGCCATCAGCGGCTTTGTCGTTATGGCGCGCAGCCAGAACATCTTCTTTGGCCCGACCAGTGCCGGACTGACGCTGCATGTGTCCCTGGCCCTGGCCGGCGCTCGCCACATCTTCATGGTCACGTACTGGCAGCGGGTGAAGGTCTGGCTGTGCCGGACGCTGAACTGTGAGCACTGCCTGCACTGTGACAAGGCACCTGGTGGTGTCGAGCGGCGAGGTAAGTAATCCGCGCCACGTTTTCGAATGCGCCAAATCGTGGCGCGCAATCATGAGGAATCACCCATGGATAACCAGCACAAGAAAATCACCGGCTACCGCGACCTGAGTCAGTCCGAGATCGACGGGATGAACTCCATCAAGGCGCTCGAAGCTGACGCCGGCGAGTTGTTCAAGCAGATCGGCCAGATTGAAGGTGTTGACCCGCGGCTGTTGGCGTTGGCCAAGACCAACTTGCAGCAGGGCTTTATGTGGTTCGTGCGCTCGATAGCCAAGCCAGCCGATCCATTCAGCTGATGGGCAGCGTAACTCGCCTGCGACATGTGCTTCCCATGGGGCAGGACATCAACACTGCGGTGAGCGCTCTCGACAAGGCCATTGCTGATGCTGTGGACGCCGCCAAGGCCGCCGGTCTTCCTCAAGGCCTGATCGTTGGATTGCTCCAAGGTCACGCCCACGCACAGACACACCAGATGGTGACCGAATGACCGTCAAGGTTCTTGAATTCAAGCGGGAAGACTGGCGCGATGCCGCCAAGACCCTGCGCAAGATCGCCGATGATCTTGATGCAGGTGAGCATCCCGAGTGCACTGTAGGTGCCTTGACGCTGATCGGCGCGAAGGGAGAAGTTACCGTGTTCGGCCGCGGCCCTAAGTGCGATGACCTGCAATGCCTCGGTGCGATGCGCCTGGGTGAGCAGAAGCTGATTGACGTACTGCTGCAGACTGACTGACGTCACTGCTATTGAAATGATATTGCCCAGCGCATATGTTTGCAGCTCATTCATGCAAGGAGCTGTGAGATGCCAGAGTTCAAGAAAGGCGATGTCGTTGAGCTAAAAAGTGGCGGGCCTGCTATGACCATCCACGACCTCGGAAGTTGGGATTTGAAGGGGATCGAGGATGGCGCGAAATGCGTTTGGTTCGACGGCAACACCAAGCACGAGGACTTCTTCGAGTTGTCCGTGTTGAAGGAAGTCGACCCGGCCTATCACGGACGACGCTAACAAATATTCAACAGAGCCCCGCCAAGTGCGGGGCTTTGGTATCTGGAGCTTCACATGACAACCAAGCAACCCGACTGGGAGGCGAGGATTAGCCGTATTGAGCCTTTATGCTGGTTGTCATATGATTCATTCAGGAGATGGCATTCCTCCTCATAACCGCCTTTTGGCTGATGATGCCTACGCAAACCCTATGGAGGGTGCGTAGGCTGTCGCCTGTCTTTCCATAGGGATTCTCAGATCTCTTTGGAAGTCTCGAATGTACAAGTCTCTCTTCGCGGTAATCATTGGTGGCAGCTTCGGCTGTGTGCTTCGGTGGGCGCTTGCCTTGAAATTCAATGGTGCGTTTCCAAACATGCCGCTGGGTACGCTCCTCGTTAACCTGATTGGCGGACTCATCATAGGGTGCGCCATGGCCTTCTTTATTAAGATGCCAGATCTCGATCCTGCGTGGCGATTGCTAGTGACCACGGGTTTCTGTGGCGGGCTGACTACTTTTTCAACGTTCTCCGCTGAGATCGTATTCATGCTGCAAGAAGGTAGATTCGGCTGGGCTGCTGCTACGGTGCTCACGCATGTCCTGGGGTCGTTGTTGATGACCTTCATCGGCTTCGGGCTAGTGACGGCGCTGGATTAACCCCTATAGCCGCTAGGCCTGGAAGTCTGCAAGGAGCATTCGATGGAAAGGCCATACCCTCCCTCGTCACTACTTGACCTGTCCGATTTCGGTATCCGCCTGACGCCTGCGCCCGAAGTATGGGAATGGCTCCAAGCCGAGATCCTTGCCGACACAGGCAGCATTCACAACGAAGACCATGCCCACCTACTGGATGCAGACATCCGGATCATGTGGGCGTCGTCGAGCTTCGAGAAGCAGGGACGTACAGTCCTGGGCCAGGCTGAGCAGGTAGCGTTCCGCGCTGGTGGTTGGCAGAAAACCCGGATGGAGCAACAGATGCGTGATTGGTTCGGTGATGTGCCGGCCTTCATCATCACGTTGGCTGCCGACTACTGCGCCCAGTGCAGCGACCTTGAGTTCTGCGCGCTGATCGAACATGAGCTGTATCACCTGGCTCACGCGACCGACAAGTACGGTCAACCAGCATTCACCCAAGACGGTGCACCGAAGATCAAGCTGCAGAGTCACGACGTCGAAGAGTTCGTCGGTGTCGTCCGCCGCTATGGTGCGAGCCCTGACGTACAAGCGTTGGTGGATGCAGCAAACAGTCCTGCTGAGGTGGGGAAATTGAACATTGCGAGGGCCTGCGGAACCTGTCTGCTCAAGTCGGCCTGATCCTTGACAGGACCTTGACGGAATAAATCCATATGGCAGCCCTGAAAGATGAGGTGAAGCGCTTCATTGTGCAGGCCCTTGCCTGTTTCGATACACCCTCCCAAGTTGTACTGGCCGTCAAGGAAACGTACGGCCTCGAAGTGACACGTCAGCAATGCGAGCTGTATGACCCCACGAAGTACGCCGGACGCGATCTTGGTGCGAAGTGGAGGACCGTGTTTGAAGATACCCGTAAGCGTTTTCGGGAGGACACGGCCGAGATCCCAATAGCCAATCGTGCCTTCCGGCTTCGTGGTCTGGGGCGAATGGCTGAGAAGGCCGAGAACATGCGAAACCTGGCGCTAACCGCTCAGTTGTACGAGCAGGCCGCCAAAGAGGTGGGCGATGTTTACGTGAATCGCCGCCTGGAACCTGAAAAACCTCTGGGCTCCCAAGCGGACCAGCAGCACGCAGTTGCTGAGTACACCTTGGAGCCTGATGAGAATGTTCCCGCTACCCCGTACCTTTGACCCACCGGTGAAGCTGACGCCCAAGCAGGCGAATATTTACTGCTGGGGGTTCCAGCCAGAGGCCCGCTTCCGTGATGCGGTGTGTGGCCGGCGGTTCGGCAAGACGTTCCTGGGCAAGGCCGAGATGCGCCGCGCTGCACGGCTGGCTGCTGAGTGGGGCGTGAGTGTTGAGGACGAAATCTGGTATGGCGCGCCGACCTTCAAGCAGGCCAAGCGCGTGTTTTGGCGGCGCCTGAAGCAGGCTATCCCCGAACCATGGCGTGCACACCGCCCGAACGAGACGGAATGTTCGATCACGCTCAAGTCCGGCCACGTCATGCGGGTGGTGGGGCTCGACAACTACGACAACCTGCGGGGGTCTGGCCTGTTCTTCGTCCTAGTGGATGAGTGGGCTGACTGTCCATGGGAGGCGTGGGAAGAGGTCCTGCGCCCGATGCTTTCGACCTGCCAGTACTCGATACCGGGCGTTGGCATGCGCAAGGGTGGACACGCGCTGCGCATCGGCACGCCCAAGGGATTCAACCATTGCTACGACACGTTCCTCGATGGCCGGCCAGGCCACGAGCCTGATCACAAGAGTTGGCTGTACACCTCGCTCGACGGCGGCAACGTTCCGGCTGAAGAGTTGGACGCTGCCCGCCGCAAGATGGACCCTCGGACCTTCCGGCAAGAGTACGAAGCCAGCTTTGAGAACTACCAGGGCGTCGTCTACTACACGTTCAACCGTGAGGCGAACCGAACCAGCGAGACGATCAAGCGCGGTGAGGCGCTGCATATCGGCATGGACTTCAACGTCATGAAGATGGCCGCCGTGGTGCATGTCATCCGTGACGATCTGCCATTGGCCCTCGGCGAGTTCTCCGACGTGCGCGACACACCGGAGATGATCGAGAAGATTAAGCTTCGCTTCCCTGATCACAGCATTGCGATCTACCCGGACGCCAGCGGCCAGAACACAAGCAGCAAGAGCGCGAGCGAGTCTGATCTATCACTGCTCAGGAAGGCCGGTTTCACCGTAGTTGTGGATTCGACCAACCCCGCGGTTAAAGACCGGGTCAACGCAATGTGCGCGATGTTCGCCAATACGTACGGCGACCACCGATACCTGGTCAACGTCGACCAATGCCCGAAGTACACGCAGTGCCTGGAAAGGCAGATCTACACGGACAAGGGTGAGCCAGACAAGAAGGCCGGTTATGACCACTTGGTGGACGCCCCTGGCTATTTCATTGCCAAACGCTACCCGATCAAAACACGCACAGGCGGAACACGCCGAATTGGAGGCTTGGCCTGATGCCAGTGCAATCGACAAACCCCGACTACGACGCGCACATCGCTGAGTGGGAGATGATGGACGACGCGCTCGAGGGTGAGTGCGCCGTAAAGCGCAACGAGCGCAACCTGCCCAAGCCGAGTGGCATGGTCGAGGCCGAGAAGATCGACGCCACCGGCAACAAGTACCTCTACGAGAACTACACCGATCGGGCTCAGTACGAGCACTGGGTGCGCGATTCGCTGCGCTCGATGATGGGCCTGGTTTCACGGCTTATCCCAGAGATCGAACTGCCCTCCGGCCTGAAGGGTTTGGAGGACGACGCTACGGCGGATGGCTTCGGCCTGAAGCAGTTGTTCTTCCGCATGGTGCGCCAGGCTATCTCGCACGGTCGGGTGCCAATGGTGGTGAACATCGATGACCGTGGCGAGCCGTATTTCTCGATCTATGCGACGCGCAACGCGATCAACTGGGACACCGCTGATCAAGGCGGCCGGCAGGACCTGGTGCTTTCTGTGTTCCGCGAGTTCCGCAAGAAGGGCGGCGATCGCTACAGTCATGACTGCGACACGGTCTTCCGTGAGTTCTTCATGCAAGGCAACGTCTGCTACACGTCGGTGCGGAATGAAGGCGGTGAGCTGGTCGAGGACGAGAGGCCGCTGGGCACCACGGGTACCGACAACCGCTTGATCAAAGGCCTGCCATACCTGCCCGTGATCTACTGCGGTTCGACCGACAACTCTCCGGACGTCGATGAGGTGCCGCTGCTGACCATGGCGCGTGCCGCGCTGAAGTCCTACCAGTTGAGCGCTGACTACTTCACGTCGCTGCATCAGACCAGCCACCCGCAACCCTGGGTGTCCGGGATGGATGAATCGGTCGAACTGAGCGTCACAGGCCCATCAGCGGCTTGGGATCTTGGGCCTAGCGGGTCCTGTGGCTACCTGGAGTTCCAAGGCGCCGGCATCGAAGCCGTGCGCAAAGCCATGGATGACCAGAAGAACGCCGCGCTTGAGGCAGGCGCCAAGGTCATGGACGTGGCCGGCACCGAGTCGGGCGAGGCGCGTAAAACACGCCAGAACGACCAGCACGCGACACTGCACAGCATCGTTATCACGGTGGCCGAGGCGGTGGAGCAGGGCCTGCGATACGCCGCCGAGTGGAAGGGCTATGACCCCAAACAGGTCAAGTTCAAGGTGAACCCTGAGTTCGTGACCCCGGTGGTCGACGCCCAGGTGCTCGCCGAACTGCTGAAAGGCGTGATGGCCGGCACGATCAGCGCCGACACCTATTGGCAGTACCTCACCACCGGCAAGTTGCCGGACCGCCCATATGACGAAGAGGCCGACCTGATCAGCGATGAGCGCGAGTCGGCCGGCATCAACCTGGACAACGACGATGCCATCGACAAGCCTGGCGCAGGCGGACAGCCAACTGCTGGAGCAGACGACCCGCCACTCGGTAATGCTGGAGCGGCTTAAGGCTGGCGAGGTAAAGAAATTCGAAAAATACCTGCGCCAGATCGACACGTTGGTGCGGGAGCAACTCACCCGCAAGGAGCTGACCACCTACAGCCGGGATCGCCTTGAGCAGTTCCTGGCCCGGGTGGACGGCAAGCTGCTGGAGATCTACAAGGCCTACGGTGATCTGGTGCAGGCTGATCTGGTCGACATCGCGCTTTACGAGTCGAGTTTTGAGGCCAAAAGCCTCAGCAATGCGCTCTCCATCGACGCGGTGGTGCCGACCAACACGGTCATTCGCGCGGCGGTATTCTCCTATCCGCTGCAGGTGAAAGGTATCGACGGTGGAAAGCTGCTGAAGAGCTTTGTCAGCGGCTGGACGCGGACCGAGACGATGCGCGTCACGAACACTATCCGGCTCGGCTTCGGCCAGGGCCAGACCAATGCCCAGATCATCCAGGCGATTCGCGGCACCGCAGCGCAGAACTTCACGGATGGTGTCTTGGCGGTGAGCAACCGCAATGCTGCCGCCGTGGTGCAGACGGCAATCCAGCATGTGGCGACCACGGCGCGAATGGAGACGCTGAAGGCCAACAGCGACGTGGTGCTGGGCTATCGCTGGGTGTCGACGCTCGACCGCAAGACCTCGCAGCAATGCAAGGGCCTGGATGGGATGCGTTTCGACCTGGGCAAAGGTCCGCTGCCGCCGGCGCACATCAACTGCCGGTCAACTACGGTGCCGACCACCAGGCTTTCGGAGATGTTCGCCAAGGACGCCACGCGCGCCTCGGTGGGCGATAACGGCGGGGCCCAGGTCGACGCCGGCCTGAACTATTACGAGTGGCTGGCAACGCAGCCGGCGAGCTTCCAGGATCATGCCCTCGGGCCGGTCCGGGGTAAGTTGTTCCGTGATGGTGGCCTGACGCCGGAGAAGTTCGCCAAGCTGCAACTCGACAAGTCGTTCAAGCCGCTGACGCTTGCGCAGTTGAAGGAAGCAGAGCCTGACATGTTCACCCGAGCAGGCGTTACACTCGGCACTCAACCAGGTTGAGATAGCACATGCAGATCATCGTTGAGGACGGGAACGGCAGGCCAGACGCGAATAGCTTCGTGCCGCTGGAGAAGCTGACCTTCTACCGCGACTACTACGGGTTCCGGATACCTGAGGCTGAGGCTGAGCAGGTTGAACTGCTGCTGCGCGCTGCTGCTGACATCAACGGTCGCCAGTGGAAAGGGCGCAAGGCCAAGCCTGAACAGGCAATGGCCTGGCCCCGGCGTGATTGCAAGATCGAATACCAGACGCTGTCCGAGACGTTCGTGCCCTTTGAGCTTGAATGGGGGCAGGTACGGCTGGCCGTCGAGCTGTACGCCGTAGAACAGGGCTTCCAGATCGAGGAGCCAACGCATTGCACTGAGCCCAATGGCCGGCGCACGCGGCTCAACCGAGATACGCCTGGCCTGCGAATGCGGCCGCCGCCGTACGCGCCAAGCAGGACGCAATTCGCCGATTACCTGGTCATGCGCGGGTTGCGGCTGGTTTAAAGTCGCTAGGATTGGAAGCGTATAGGCGCTGCCTGCTATAAAGCCCCTTGAATAGGAGAGCTTTATGAATTGGATTCTTGGTGGTGTGGCAGTGTTCTTGTGCGTTGTAGCGGGTCTGCTTGGCCTCACGGCGGGAATCAACTTGAACCCAGAGTCTACAGTGAGGTTTGTTCCGTCTTGGGGAAGCCTTGGTGACTGGGTGTCCGGACTTGGTGCGCTGCTTGCTGTTGTCTCAAGCTTTTACTTGGTGCGGCGTAACGAAGCGCACCAACATGAGAGAGAGCGTGAAAAAATAGAAATTGAGCAGTGGGCTGAAGATTTCTACTGTTCCGTTAGAGTTATCTCCTTGGGGATTTTCCCATGTACTGTGAAATCGGTCTTTTTAATCGGTCCGGATGGCGGCTCACTCGCACTCAATCCGCATTTGCCGGAAGAAAGCCGGGTTCGACTGCCTGCTCGCCTGGAAATCCGAGAGGATATTCATTTCATTTGGCGTGTAGATCAGCTGCAAGATCTATTGAGCAGAATAAGCCTGTTTCGATTGCAAAGCGTCGACTCGCTTAGGATTCAAGTCAAGACCGTCACTAGTGACATAATCGTTCCCATATCACCTCAGATAGCCGCTTATTTGATGAGCATTTCTATTTCAAGCGGAGTGCCGATTGTGTTTGATGATTGACTGCTCGTAACCAAAATAATGCTTCTTCTAGACCTCGGCCATGCCGGGGTTTTTTTATGCCTGCAAAGCGGGCCGACCAAACCCAAGGGGTGCACCAAGTGGCAGACGAAAACCAAATTGATCTTGAAGACCCGGCAGTTCAGACCGCCATTGCTGCAGCTGTAGAGGCGGCGACCCTGGGCCTCAAGAACAAAAACACCGAGCTGCTTGGCTCGCTCCGGACCACCAAAACCGAGCTGGACGGCTTCAAGTCCCAGTTTGAGGGCCTGGACATCGCCGCCGTGAAAGGGCTGCTGACCAAGGTTGGCCAGGATGAAGAGACCAAGCTGATTGCCGAGGGCAAGCTGGACGAGGTCATCACCCGCCGTACCGAGCGCCTGCGCACCGACTACGACACCAAGTTGGCCGCCGAGAAGGCTCGCGCCGACAAGGCTGAGGCCTTTGCTGACAAGTACAGCGACAAGGTGCTGGCCGATTCCATCCGCGCTGCTGCCATCAAGGCCGGCGCGCTCCCTGAGGCTGCTGAGGACATCATCCTGCGCGCCCGGGGCACTTTTAAACTCAGTGAAGACGGTGAGGCGATTGCCACCGACCGTGACGGCGAGGTCGTTTACGGGAAGGACGGGAAGACCCCGCTGTCGCCGCTCGAATGGGCGGAATCTCTGCGTGAAACAGCAACACACCTGTGGCCAAGGGCTCAGGGTGCCGGGCAGACCGGCGACAACGGTGGCAAGGCCACGAAAAAGTGGGGTGAGTACACGGAAACCGAACGCGCTGCGATCGCCCGTGACAACCCTGAGCTCTTCAAGAAAATCCAGGCCACCAAAGGAACCTAATCCATGGCAACTACCCAACTGACCGACATCTTCGTCGGCGACTACTACGCCTCCCTGGCACCGGTTAACAGCCCGGAAAAGACCGCTGTGTACGAGTCGGGCATTGTGACCCGCTCGCCTGTGCTGGATGCGATCGCTTCCGGCAGCCAGGGCACCGCCGAGATCAGCTACTGGCAGGATCTCAACGCTGATGAAGCTCCCAACATCAGCAACGACGACCCGAACGACCAGGGTGAAGTCGGCAAAGTCACCCAGGACAGCATGCGTGCCCGCGTCCTGTACCTCAACAAAGGCTACGGCGTCACCGACCTGACTGCTGAGCTGGCGAACACCGAACCTCAGCAGCAGATCCGCAACCGCTTCGGCACCTACTGGACCCGCCAGTGGCAGCGTTACACCCTGGGCGCGGCTCGCGGCATCATCGCCTCGAACATCGCGAACAACGGCGGTGACATGGTCATCGACGCGGGCGCGACCATCAGCGCGAATGCCTTCCAGGATGCCGCTTTTACGGCCGGCGACGCGGCCGACCAGTTCGGCGCGATCGGCGTGCACTCGGTGGTGATGAACCAGATGGTCAAGCAGGACCTCATCGAGTACCTGCGCGACTCCGAGGGCAAGATCATCCTGGCCACCTATCTGGGTAAGCCGGTGTTCATGGACGACGCGCTGGTCTACGGCGCGGGCAAGTACCTGTCTGTGTTCTTCGGCCAGGGTGCTTTCGGTTACGGGGAAGGCACGCCGAAGGTTCCGGTAGAGCTCGAGCGTAAGCCGGGCGGCGGTAACGGTGGTGGTGCCGAAGTGTTGTGGGAGCGGAAGACTTACATCCTCCAGCCCGCCGGCTTCAGTTGGAAGGGCTCCGAGGCTCAGAACCTCAGCCCAACCGCCACTCAGTACGCAGCTGCTGCGAACTGGCAGCGCGTGTTCAGCCGCAAGCAGGTTCCGTTCGCCGCCGTGATCAGCGGTACCACCACGCCGTAATTCGGCCCACATAACCTGGCGCCGTATGGCGCCGGGATGCTTTTGAGGTGACTCATGAAAGTGATCTACACGGACAAGCCGGGCAAAGAGCGCGGCGTGTGCTACCGCCTGCTGAGCGAATTCTTCGGTGTCATCGGTTCCGCCACTGAGGTGGTCGTCGATGGCGATGCGCCGGATATCTTCGATGCTTACCAGGCCGCCGGCATCAAGGTTTCCGACGGCAAGGAGCAGGAAGCACCTGAAACCGACCCTTTGAAAATGAAGGTCCCCGAGCTGAAAGAGTGGCTGAGCGCGAAGGGCATTACCTTCGACGCGACCGCCAGGAAAGAAGACCTGCAGGCCTTGGTGCCAGCGGAATAAGGACAAGCACATGACCGACTTCATCACCGTTGCCGATGTTGATGCCTCGCTGGGTCCTGACTGGGCTGGCACCGGTGACCCGGTCCTTGCTGTGACCATGGCCAATGCCTGGCTCACGGCCAAGATTAAGCGGGCTGTTCCCGATCCGGTCCCGGCCGAGATCAAAACAGCCGGCGCCCAGGTTGCCAAAGAGGCAGCGGCGGGCAAGTTGTACACGGCCACGCAGAAGGAAGTGCAGAGCAAGACGGTATCGGCTCAGTCCGGCACATCGGTGAGCAAGACCTACGTGGCGGGCTCTACCGATCAGTCGGCGGGCGTGAACTTCGCCCTGGCCTTACTGGAGCCCTGGATCAAGCGCTCCGGCGTGATGATGCTGAAGAGGATATGACCGTGGGCATGCGTGAAGAGATCCAGGCCGAATTGGCCGAGGCGTTCGATGATCCCGATGGCCTGGCCGATGCGGTCAAGCCGGTGACAGGCGTGCGCAAGGTCGCTGGCGAGTATGACCCCGACCTAGGCGGCGAAACGCCGGAGACCACCGTGACGTACTCGGGGCGCGGTGTTCTGGGCAGCTACCTGTCCAAGGAGATCGACGGCTCCCTCATCCAGTCCACCGACAAGAAGCTGCTCGTGCTGCAAAACGAGCTATTCGTATCGGAGGCCGGCGTTCCGACGGCGGTACCGGCAGCGCCGGCCATTGGCGATATCGTCAACGGGTTGCGGGTGATGAACGTGTCTGCGGACCCTGCTGATGCAACGTGGACGGCGCAACTGAGGAAATGACATGGCGAACAAGTACGCGAGCATGAACGGCAGCTTTGCCGAGAACATCCGTGACTTCGCCGAGCGCGCCCAGGCCGGTATCGACGCGACCATTCGCGAGATTGTTATCGAGATCGGCAGCAGCGTCATCCGCATGTCGCCCGTGGGCAATCCAGAGATATGGGCGGCGAACGTTGCGCACCGCCAGGCGAACGCCCGGGCCGCCGATGACTATGACTTCAAGGTCGCCGTGCGCAACACGCTGGTCAACCTCAACGAATCAAACTTCACCAAGGCCGGTAAGCTGCGGCGCGGGGTCAAGTACGCCAAGCCCCTGACCAAGACCGAGCGCGACCAGAACTTCAACGTGAACGGGCTGGTCGCGGGCAGGGACTACGTCGGTGGGCGATTTCGGGGGAATTGGCAGTTTTCCATTGGCACGCCTGCGGATGGCACGCTTGACCAGGTCGACCCGGTTGGTGGAGTGACGCTGGCCAAACTGCGACTACAGGTCCAGGCGCTGACTGCTGGTGAGACGGCCTTTATCGTAAACAATCTTCCGTACGGCATCCCGCTGGAGTATGGACACTCGACCCAGGCGCCCGGCGGAATGGTCCGGATCACTCTGGCCCGCTTCCAGCAGATCGTCGACGAAGCCACAAGGAACAACCAGGTATGAGCCACGCCATCATTGCGTCCATTTATGAGGCCAAGCTAATTGCCTGGAGCAAAGGCCGGGCGGAGCCGATCAAGGTTGTGTTCGAGAACGTCCAGTACGACCCGGCTGACGGAGAGACCTATCTGCGAGCGTTCATGCTCCCAGGTGATACAGCCAGCAGCACGCTAGCCGGCGACCATCGAGCATTCTTCGGCGTCTATCAGGTCAGCATTGTGGCTCCGGCCAATACCGGCAAAACCAAGACGAACCCGCTGGTAGCCGAACTGACCGCATTGTTTCCGTTGTACGCGCGAGACGCGAAGGCGAGCGTCACCGTCGTAACGATGTCACCGGTCGACCCTGGCCCCGGCATACCTGACCCACCTACATACACTGTGCCCGTGTCGTTCGAATATCGAGCTGACATCGCCACCTGAATACGCCCGTTGGGCAAATCCAAGAACCCGCCTCTGTGCGGGTTTTGTCATTTCTGAAAAGAGGAAACACCCATGGCCGGCATCCAAATGCCCAACGGCGCCACCCTTGAGATTGCATCGACTTACGGCGTTGCAATCCCGTTCACTGCGCTGACCAATGCCAATCCGGCAATCGCAACTGCTGCAGCCCATGGCCTGGCCGAGGGCGATGTAGTCGCCGTCAATTCCGGCTGGACTCGCCTCGACGGTCGTGGTGTCCGTGTGGGGGTAATTGCCAGCGGCACTTTCGCCCTAGCAGGCGTGAACACCACCAACGCTCAACAGTACCCAGCGGGCTCCGGTATCGGTTCCGTCCGCGAAGTGACCGCCTTCACCGAGATCTCGCAGGTCACCGAAATGAACTCGGCCGGTGGCGATCAGCAGTTCCTTACCTTTGGTTTCGTGGCCGACGACAACGACCGCCAGATGCCGACCACCAAGAACCCGATCACGCTGACTTATACCGTCGCTGACGATCCGTCCAAGCCCTATGTGGCGGTCTGCGAAGCGGCGGACGACGACAAACAGCCCCGTTTGCTCCGACTGAACCTCCCTGGCGGTAGCAGCATTATCTACAACGGCTACGTGTCGATCACCGCCACGCCGACCATGTCGCGCAACAACCTGATGACCCGCGTTATCAGCGTTGCCCTGACTGGCCTTCCAACTCGCTACGCGGCCACGGTGTAACCAATGGCCAAGTTCAAGCTGATCCAAAAGCCGACGTTCAAGGCAACGGTGTTGATCCAGCGGGCTGGCTACAACGCCGAAAAGGTGGAGTTCGAGTTCAAGTACTTGGATCGTACCGCGCTCGCTGAGCTGTACACCGGTTGGAACGAGCGGCACGACGAGCTGGGCAAGCAGGTCGGGGATATGGACCTCAAAGCTTTCACCGCCGCCCAGATCGCCCTGCAAGCTGACCAACTGCTGGATGTGGTGGTGGGCTGGGATATCGAAGAGGAATTCACGCCTGAGAACGTGCGCATCCTCGTGAATTCGATCAACTCGGCGCCGAAGGCAGTACTGAACGCGTACGCCGAAGCTTTTAGCGAGGCCCGCCTGGGAAACTCCTAAGCGCCTCGCGCGCGCTGTATGAGCCAGGGCCCTCAGACGCTGATCTGATGGCCTTTGGTTTGTCACGTCAGGACATACCCGACAAGGAAGTCGGTATCTGGCCCGACAATTGGGATGTTTTCAGAGTCTTCGAGGCCATGAGCACCCAGTGGCGTACAGGCGCGTGCGGCGCCACCGGCATGGACTACGGCGTTCTCTCCGGGGTGATTCGGATGTGTGGCGTACCGATCAGCCAGCGACAAACCATTTTCAGCGACTTCCGGCGGATGGAGGCTGAAGCCCTGCAGGTGATGGCGGAACAGAGAGAAAACAAATGAGCACCAATTTCGCTTCCCTGGGTATTGCTGTCGAGTCGTCGCAGGCCGCAAAGGCTGCTGATGATCTTGATAAGCTGGTCGATTCGGCTGAAGACGCCCAAAAGGCCATTGATGACCTCGGCAAAACAGGCGAAGGGCTGGCCAACACCGGCAAAAAGGTTTCCCAGGCAGAAGCGGACGTAGCGCAAAGCATCGATAAATCGACAGCAGCCAGGGACCGGCAAGCCGGTGCGAGTCGTAAAGCAACTGACAGCGCAGTAGCGGAAATCTCCGTCATCAGTCAGCTCGACAAGGCGATGACAGGCAACATCTCGAGCATGGAGTCGCTGGTTCAGGCTGAGGGCTTGCTAGAGCGTGCCCGCAAGGGAGGCTTGGTCACCATTGAGGAGCAGGCGAAGTACCAGGATCAACTGGGAAAGGCCTACGACAAGATTGAAAAGGCGGAAGCCAAAGAGCTGGCGCAGAAGCAAAAGCTGATCGAGGCAGAGAATCGTCAGATTGAGGCACTGAAGCGCACCGTCAACGGTATTGATCCAGTGACCGCCAAGCTGGCGAAGTTGGAGGCTCAGGAGAAGGCGCTCAATGATCTGCACAAGTCTGGTCAGATCGACGCCGAGCGTTACAACGAAGCCCTGGCAAAGATCGGCAAGGACCGAGCGGGACTGACTGAGGCCGCGGGCGCATTCGACAAGCTGAAGCTCGGCACACGCCAAGCTCAGGAAAACGTAATGCAGCTCGCCAATGCCATTCAGGCGGGTGACCTGGGCAGTGGTGCGCGCGCGATAGCTCAGCTGGGCGCTGGCGCCGGTGAATCGGCGAAAAGCCTCGCAGGGATGCTGATCCCAGCCGGCCTTTTGGTCGCTGTAATTGGGTCGCTGGGCTATGCCTACTTCGATGCGATGAAGCAGGCACGCGAGTTCAATGCCGCGATCAATGGCGGTACGAATGGTGCAGGGCAGACCATCGCCAGCCTGAAGGACATGGCCGACGGCGCCGGGCGCGTCACCGGCAACCTGTCCGGGGCGCGCGAGGCTGTCGTTTCGCTTGCATCCGGAGCAGCTACCAGCGGTACGCAGATGCGTAATCTGGCTGAAGCTGCAGCGGCCGTGAGTGAAGTAACAGGGCAGGGCGCCGGCGAACTTGCCAAGTCCTTTGCCACTGCCGGCGAGACGGCCACCGAAGCGGCAGGCAAGATCAGCAGTCAGTACGGGCTGCTGACACTTGAGCAGTACCAGGTGATCAAAGGGCTGGATGATCAAGGTGAAAGTCAGCGCGCTTTGGATGTTCTCAGCGAAGATTTGAATCAGGCCGCCTTAACGCGACTGAAGACCTACCGCGAGTCGCTCTCTGACGTTGAGCGCGACTGGGACAACATCAAGAACGCCATCAAGGGCGCGTACGCGGAAGTCCGGTCGGAGATCTTTCCCGACCTGGCCAAGCAGATCGAGATCACCCAGCGCGTGCTGGACACGCGCAGGGGCGGCGGCGTCGCTGGCGCAATTTCCAATGGGCTGAGCTCGTTGAATACGGCGCTTGGCCTTGGCACTGGCGAGCACGACGATTCCACGGCTGCGCTTGAGGCAAAACTTGCTGGACTTAAAGCCAGGCAGGCGGCCAGTTCCAACCTGGCGGTTACCACCGGTGAAAGCACCGACGCGAACCAGAAGGCCATTGAGGCTCAGCGGGCGCTGGATGCGCAGCTCGATAACGTCAACCCTTTGGCCAAGCGTCAGGCGGGCCTGAAAAAGCTCAACGATCAGTTTCGTGCGCTATATGAGAATGCCGAGAAAACCGGACAGAAATCGCCGCTTCTTGATGGTGTCAGCTTCGATGGTAACAAGTTCGCCGGCGGCGCCTATGACACGCTGCTGAAGGGGCTCCAGGACAAGAATAAAGACCCGAAAGCAGCCGGCACTCAGGTCGACCTCACCAGCTTCAACAACGCCAAGAACAACCTTGCAGCGATCGTTGACGAGTACAAAAACACCCAGAAGCGACTGGACGCCGCGGAGAAGGCCGGGCTCATTTCTCAGGCCGATTACGCGCTGAAGCGTGAAGCCCTGATCGGCAACCAGCGCGACGAGGTGACCGCAGCCTATGAGGCCGAGATTGCCGCGCTGGAGGCCGTCAAAGGCAAGAAGTCCACGACTGCTGCCCAGAGCATCCAGTTGGACCAGAAGATCGCTGACGCGCGCGCAGGGATGGTCAAGGCGCAGAAAGAGGCCGACAACCAGCTTGAGGTGTTGGCCACCAACGAGACCGGACGCCTGGCCAAGCAGGAACGGTCAATCACCACCTACGTGCAGGCCCTGGCTCAGCAACAGCGAGCCCTGGAACTTGCCGGCCAACGCGCAGTACTTGGCGTGGGCCAGGGGGACCGCCAGAACGCACTCAACGGCGAACTGAACAGCCAGCAAGACCGGTTTGCTCAGCAGTCGCTGGAGTTGGCCAACCAGAAATCCGACCCGTCGCGCAACATGTCGGAGGAGGAGTTCAAGCGAAAATCCCAGGCGCTCGCAGATGCGAACAAGGCCGCCACTGACCAGATCCGGCAGAACTATGCGGATGTGGAGAACGCCCAGGGCGATTGGACGAAGGGCGCGACGTCGGCGTGGGCCAATTATCTGGATTCGGCGAAGAACATCGCCGGCCAGACCAAGACCCTGTTCGGCAATGCCTTCAGCTCCATGGAAGATGCGGTTGTTAATTTCGCGCTGACCGGGAAGCTGTCGTTTGCTGACTTTGCCAAATCGATTCTTGCAGACATGACGCGGATTGCCACTCGGCAAGCGAGTTCGCAGCTACTCAGCAGCTTGTTTGGCGCAGGGCTGAGCTACTTCGGCGGCAGTGGTTCTGGCGGGGCAAGTCAGGCCGGGTACACCGGTACCGACCTTTCTAACTTCACTCCAGGCAGCATTCAAGCCAAGGGTGGCGCCTGGTCGGGCGGTGTGCAGATGTTCGCCGACGGAGGTGCATTCACCAACACCATCGCCACGGGGCCAACATTGGCGCCCATGGCGCTGTTTGGTGAGGCCGGGCCAGAGGCAATCATGCCGCTCACCCGCACAGCCAACGGCAAGCTGGGTGTTTCTGCGGTTGGAGGCGGCGGTGGCGGGGTAAGCCTGAGCCTCAGCATGCCGATCATCCTGACGGACCAGGAGGCCGGCCGCCCGGACGGCGCCGAGTTCGACGCCGAACTGTTCCAGCGCAACATGGAGACGCGCACCCGGCAAATCGCAACAGAAGAGATCGCCAAGTCTTGGCGCCAAGGCGGCGTGAGCAGCCGAAACGTAAAAGGATGATTTATGGCAATCGAGCGATTCACCTGGGCCACTGAAAAGGGCGTCGAGGGTGATATCAAGCAGCGCGTACGCACCAAGCAGTTTGCCGACGGCTACGCGCAGTCCACCGAGGACGGGATCAACAACAAATCCCAGTCCTGGCCGGTCACCTTCACCGGCATGAAGAGCCGCATCAAGGACATCATGGACTTCATCGACCGGCACAAGGGCGCAAAGGGCTTCCTCTGGGAGCCGCCCCTGGGCGACCTAGGCCTCTACAAGTGCAACGGCTACAAGCCAGTGCACCGCGGCGGCCAGGTCTACGCCATCACCGCGACCTTCGAACAAACCTTTCATCCCTGAGATAATTACCCATGGCACTGATCACGGACATCCAGAAACTGGAGCCCGGCGCCGAAATTCGCCTGTTCGAAATTGACGGAACCGAATACGGCGCGGATTACCTGCGCTTCCACGGTCACGCCATCCCGCACACGCCCGAGGAGTTGCTGGCCTACGAGCATTCGGAAGAGGATCTGCCGGCCAAGTCGATTTGGTGGCAGGGCGCCGAATACGCGGCATGGCCAGTGCAGATCGAGGGCATTGGCTCCAACAGCGACGGCACGGCCACCAGGCCGACGTTCGCCGCCGGCAACATCAATGGGCGCGTCACTGCGTTGTGCCTGGCCTTCGAGGACCTGCTGAAATTCAAGCTCACTGTTCGCGAGACCCTGGCCCAGTACCTGGACGCCGGGAACTTCGCCGAAGGCAACCCAACGGCCGATCCGACACAGGAAGGACTGGAGATCTGGTACATCGACCAGAAAACCAGCGAGGACGGCGAAGCTGTGGTCTGGGACCTTTCGTCCCCGGGCGAGATCGATAACCACGGGCTACCCGGGCGCCAGATGACAACCTTCTGTCACTGGGCCATGACCAATGGTTACCGCGGGCCGGACTGCGGCTACACCGGTGCGGCCATGTTCGACGACGAAGACAACCCCACAGATGACCCAGCCAAGGACCAGTGCAAGGGTTGCCTGTCGTCCTGCAAGTTGCGCTTCGGCGAGAACAACGAACTTTCCTTCGGCGGATTCCCTGCCGTGTCCCTGATAGCCAGGAGCTGACCATGCGCAAGCACATCATTGCGGCCATCCAGGCGCATGCAGCGGCGGAGTATCCGCGCGAGTGCTGCGGCTTGCTGCTGGCAGTCGGCAGGGCGCAGAAGTACTTCCCGTGCCGGAACATCGCCACGGAGCCGAACGAGGAGTTTCGGCTCAACCCCGAGGACTACGCTGCGGCGGAAGACCAGGGCGAGGTGATCGGCATTGTCCACTCGCACCCGGACGCCACCAGCAGGCCTTCGCCGCACGACCTGGCCATGTGCGAGGCTACGGCCTTGCCTTGGCACATTCTGTCGTGGCCCGAGGGGGATCTGCGCACGATCACGCCTACCGGCAGCACGCCGCTGCTCAAACGCCCGTTCGTGCATGGGGCCTGGGACTGCTGGCAGATCTGCGCTGACTGGTACCAGCGCGGATGGGGGATTGAGTTTGAATCCTTCCAGCGCGTCGATGGCTGGTGGGAGAGTGCGGAGAACGCAAGCCTGTACGAGCAGCACTACGAGGCCGCCGGCTTTGTTCGCGTTGACCGGCCGCAGCGCGGCGACCTGATCGTCATGCACGTCGGGCGGACTGTTCACCCGAATCATGCCGGGATTTACCTGGGAACTGATCCGGTGCTGCCCGGTGAGGAGTCAGGCACTTATGGTTCCGGGCCTTTTCTCCTGCATCACCTTTACGGTAGACCGTCCGAAATAATTGTTTTTGGTGGCCCATGGCACGATCGAACACGCCTGATCCTCAGGCATATAGATGCAAAATAATCGTTTTAGGAGCGAAAGGGCGCTTCTGCCAAAATTGGGACGTATGAGATTGCTGATATCTTAGCTAGACACTGTGATGGCTATTTAGTAGCCTTGAATTCGCTTTTTTTGGATGCGTTTCGTTCATTATTAATTTGTGGGGCAGGAGAAATTAGACTTGAGTGTTGCAAACAAACTTCTGTCTGAGGTCTATTTCCATGAGCTGGAAACAAGGGATCGTATATCTAGTCGCTTGCAGATTAATATTGCTGTATATGCAAGTTTCTTCACCGTAACTGCATATATGTTAAGGATGATAGACTACGGCTCTCATCCTGTAGGGCTGACTCTTTTTTATGTGAGTATTTCTTTTGTTCTTATTTTTATAGTTCAATCTGGTTATAAGACCGCAACATCTCTGACTGGGTTTGAATATCGTACGCTTCCAAAGGCTATAGAGGTTTTGAATTTTCGCGATGGATTGGAGCGTGTGAAGGCTCAGCGGATTTCATATAATGAAAAGTACGGTATGAACTATGCTGTGCCTAATCCCGAGGGTGATACGGAGAGCTTTTTAGCTACTATCACTGCGAAGTGTATTGACTATAATCATGAAGTGAACGAAATGCGCCGGGTAGGCACGAAACTTTCTACTAAATACATAATCAATGCGCTGTTTCCACTCGCGGTCGCTACCGGTGTTTTTGTTGCTTTTGATTTGGATGCATCTTCTCCTCGGAAAAATTTACTCACGCAAGATACGTCATTATCCGAGCAAGTTAAGTTGGTTAATGAAAATCTTGTAGCATTGGAACGTGTTAAAATCCAAAAAGGTGAAGCTATGAGTGGTACTGAGAAAGATACTGGCAGTCGTGATAATACGCCGCCGCCACCGCCGCCGGCTCTTCCGACAGAGCCAGTATGGCAGGTCTCTACGGAAGATTTTAAAGTTAAGCTTCCAGATAAAGCTGATTTTCTCAAAGAACATAAATAAATCATTTGGGTGGCCTTTTGGCCACCCTAACTTAAGGCGGATAAATTTATATTAGTTTGATATTATTACGACTTCTTAGTCTGGCCGTAAGCCCATGCTACTAGTAGTAAATCATTGATTTCCTTATGCCGTATTTGCGGTCAAAGGGGATGGGTTCAATCTCTTTGCCTGGAGTATAAATCTTCGTTTTTTTAGCCCAGCCAAACCACAGAGGGAACGACATGCGGATTTTGATAGCGGCGGTAGCGGTGGCGGTGGCGATGCTGGCGGGGTGCATGGCGCCGACGATGAACGAGGCTCGCCAAGAAGGGCCGTACAAGGTGCTGACCTCACAAAAAACTGACGCAGCACTGGCTAAATGCGTCCAGTACGAATGGCAGAACCAGCCAATCTTCGGCGGTACGCCTGGAGCAACGCTACAGCCAGGGCGCGACACCGGATACACGGTCTTTACTGAGGGCTCACAGTACTTCGTTGATATCCAGCCCAAGGGGTCAGGCTCCGAGGCAAAGTATTACGTGGTGGTTGGTAACTGGATTGCGAATAAACGGCTTACCGCGCTGCAAGGCTGCCTGTAGCAGCACGTCAAATTATTCAAGGCTCGCTTCGGCGGGCTTTTTTATTGCCTGGAGAAAAGCACATGGCGTCACTTGCCATCAATTATCAGCCCATGACCACGATCTTGCTCTACGGCCAACTTCGACAGTTTGGGCGGTCCTTCCGGATGGCGGTGAGGACTCCGGCTGAAGCCATCAAGGCTTTGTGCGTTCAAATACCGGGGTTCGAGCGCTTCCTTTCCAATGCCAAATCCCGGGGGGTCGAGTTCGCCGTATTCCGCGGCGCGACGAACCTGGCGGAAAAGGAACTGGGGTTTGTCGGCGAAGGCGATATCCGCATAGCCCCCGTCATCACCGGCAGCAAGCGGGGCGGGGCGCTCCAAACCATTATCGGGGCCGTGTTGATCGTCGTCGGTCTCGTGATTACCGGTGGTACCTTCGGCGCGGGCGCGCCATTTGGCTCGGCCCTAATAATGATGGGTGGGTCGATGATCGCCGGCGGCGTGATCCAGATGCTCAGCCCGCAGGCCGGGGGCCTCAAGACCAGCGCCGCACCGGAGAACACACCCGGCTACGCCTTCGGTAGCGCCAAGAACACCACCGCATCAGGCAACCCTGTTCCGCTTTGCTACGGCAAGCGACGGGTAGGAGGCGCAATCATCAGCGCCGCTATCTACGCCGAAGACCAGATGTAGCCAACACCTGAAGCACCGCAGCCGCCCATGAGGCGGTTTTTTATTGCCTGGAGAAAAGCATGGGCGCAGCACGCAAGATTGATATCCACGGCGCCAAGGGCGGCGAAGAGAAACCAAAAACGCCAACTGAAGCCCCGGACAGTCTCCGTTCAGTCGCCATCGCCAAGATGCTGATCGCCATCGGGGAGGGTGAGTTCGAAGGCACACCAACCGCCAAGGATATCTACCTCGATAACACCCCGCTGCAAGACCCTCAGGGCAACATGAACTTCCCGAACGTTAAGTGGGAATGGCGCACCGGTGCGGTGGACCAGACCTATATCCAGGGCATCCCGTCGATCGAGAACGAAACTACCATCAGTACCGAACTGCGTAGTGGTACTCCTTGGGTTCGCGCAATCAACAACGTACAGCTTTCGGCAGTGAGGGTTCGCTTCGCGTGGCCAGCGCTCCAGTCTGTGGACGCCGGCGGCAACATCAACGGGTACCGGATTGAGTACAAGGTTGAATTGGCAACCGACGGCGGCGCTTACCAGCAGGTGCTGAGCGAGGCTGTCGACGGTAAGACCACCAGCGTGTACGAGCGAACCCGCCGAATCGATTTGCCAAAGGCTACTTCTGGCTGGCTGATGCGTATCACGCGACTGACGATCAACCAGAACAACAACAAAATCTCCGACACGATGCAGATCGCCGGCTTCACTGAGGTGATCGACGCCAAGTTGCGGTACCCGAACACCGCGCTGCTCTACATTGAATTTTCCGCCGAGCAGTTCCGGAGCATTCCGGCGGTGACCGTCGAGACCAAGCTCAAGAAAATGCAGGTACCGAGCAATTACGACCCGGTGTCGCGTTCATACACCGGGATCTGGGACGGCTCCTTCAAGCAGGCTTGGACTGATAACGCGGTTTGGATGACCTACGACATCACCACGGCCGATCGCTTCGGCCTGGGCCGCCGCATCAAACCGTGGATGGTCGATAAGTGGGAGCTCTACCGAATTTCCCAGTACGCGGATCAACTCGTGCCAGACGGTAAGGGCGGCATGGAGCCGCGCTTCATCTGCAACCTGAACCTGCAGAGCAAGGCTGATGCCTGGTCCTTGCTGCGTGACATCTCGGCGATCTACCGGGGGATGACCTACTGGGCCCAGGGCCAGGTGTTCACCCTGTCGGATATGCCGCGCGCCACTGACTTCGACTTCGCCTATACCCGGGCGAACGTCATCGATGGCAAGTTCACCTATTCCAGCGCGTCGGAGCGCACCCGCTACAGTCGGGCCCTGGTCAGCTACGACAACCCGCTGAACAACTACGACACCGACGTCACGGCCGTGACCGACCAGAAGCTGCAGCGGCGCTACGGCGACAACCCGCTGGAGATCAGCGCGATCGGCTGCACGCGTGAGTCGGAGGCGCAGCGCCGCGGCAAGTGGGCTTTGCTCACCAACTCCAAGGACCGGGCTGTCACCTTTAAGGTGGGCCTGGACGGGCGTATCCCGCTTCCCGGCTACGTCGTTCCGATCGCGGACGAGCTGCTGGCTGGCCGGCCCGTGGGCGGGCGCATCTCGGCGGTGAACGGAAAGGTCATCACCTTGGATCGCGATACCCAGGCCAAGCCCGCCGACCGGCTGATCCTCAACTTGCCCGACGGCAAGTGCGAGGGGCGCACCGTGCAGTTGGTTAGCGGCCGGCAACTCACGGTCACCACGGCGTACTCCGTAGCGCCTGAGCGTGAACTGGTGTGGGCGCTCGACGCTGACGACCTGGCCATCCCGCTGTACCGGGTGACCAGCGTTTCCCGGCCAGAGCCTGGCGTGTTCGAAATCTCGGCTGTGCAGTACGACCCGAGCAAGTTCGCGCACATCGACACCGGCGCTCGGCTGGAAGAGCGGCCGATCAGCGTTATCCCGATCACCGTAGTTCCAGCACCTGCCAGCGTCACGCTGACATCCAGCTACGCCGTGAATCAGGGCATTGCCATCAGCACCATGAACATCTCGTGGCCAGCCGTGAACGGCGCGGTCGCCTACGACGTGGAGTGGCGCAAGGACAGCGGCAACTGGATCAAGGTGCAGCGGACAGGTTCGACCAGTGTTGACGTCACCGGCATCTACTCGGGCGCCTATTTGGCCCGGGTCCGCTCGGTGAGCGCCTTCGAGATATCGTCGATCTGGAAAAGCTCCAACCTGACCAATCTGGAAGGGAAGGTCGGGCTACCGCCGGCGGTGGCTTTCCTGACCACCACCAGCGAACTTTTCGGCATCAGCATCAAGTGGGCTTTCCCGCCTGGCGCTGAGGATACCCAGCGCACTGAACTGTGGTATGGCCCTGCAAACGATCTGGGCTCCGCTACCAAACTGGCCGACCTGGCATATCCGCAGGCCGACTACCGCATGCAGCAACTGCTGGCGGGCGCCACGCTGTTCTTCTGGGCGCGCCTGGTGGACCGTACCGGCAACATCGGGCCGTTCTATCCGGTTGTGAATGGGGTTATGGGCCAGGCAAGTTCGGATGCTGGGCCGATCCTTGAGCAGATCAAAGGGCAGATTGACGAAACAGCACTGGGCCAGCACCTGAAGGACCGCATAGACCTGATCGACGGCAACGGGCCAGGCTCGGTGAACGGTCGCATTGACGCGGCCAAGGAAGAGCTGGAGCAGCTGATCGACCAGGTGGTGGATGCTCTGGAGTACGTGCCATCCAAGGCATACGTGCTGAACGACATCGTGCGCATGGGCCAACACCTGTACCAGGCGAATGGCCCAGTACCGGCAAACAACCCGCCGCCGAACGCCACTTACTGGGTCGATATCGGCACGGTAACGCAGACCGTGAACGCTCTGGTCACGCAGGTTCAGCAAAACTCGGCCACGATCAATCAGCACGGCCAGGACATCAACGCCCAGGCACAGCAGTTGAACGCGGTGAAGGCCACGGTGAACGATCCGGTCAGCGGCGTAAATGCCACTGCCAGCGGGCTAAGCACCCTGAAGGCATCGGTTACCACGCTCGACGGCAAAGTCACCACCACGGCGCAGCGGGTCGACGGTATTTACCTGCAGGTCAACCCGCCGCTCCAAGGTGATGACACTGCGCTGATGGGTTCGGAGGCCAGTTACGTCGGTGTCTGGTCTACCCAATCCGCCCTGATCGAGGGCGACCTGGCGCAGGGTCAGCGCACGGAAGTCGTGGAGGCCAGCGTTGCAGCGAACAATGCCGCGATCGTCAGCGAGCAAACCGCGCGCATCAATGCCGTCGGCGCTCTTTCGTCAAGCATTGAAACGGTGAAAACGTCGGTGAACGGCAACACCCTGGCAATCCAGACCAACACCACCGCCATTCAAACGGTCGACGGCAAAGTCACGGCGAACTGGTCAGTGCGGATGCAGTACGAAACCGCCACCGGCCTCTACAAGTACGCAGGTATCGGCCTGGGCCTGGAGAACGGACCGGGCGGCTTGCAGTCGCAGTTCATCATCGATGCCGATCGATTCGCTATAGGTCAGGGCGGGAAGTTTCCGTTTGTGATCCAGGGCGGGCAAACGATCATTGCGGACGCGTTTATAGGCAATGGCACGATCACCAACGCCAAGATCGGTAACTACATCCAGTCGAACAATTACGTGGCAGGCCAGACTGGCTGGAAGCTGTTCTTCGACGGCACTTTCGAAATAAACAGCTCATTGGGCGGACAGGCTCGACAGGTAATAAACAACGCTGGCGGCAAAGTGTTCGACGAGAACGGCACGAAACGTTACCAATGGGGAGATCTTTCCGCATGAGCTATGGCGCGAGAATATGGGGGCCGACCGGCCTCCTTGAGCTTGATGAAAACTCCTTTACCGTGGGCGTAATTTACTCCGCGATAGTTCAGTCAGGCGCAGGACAAGGGCGAAGTAAATTTATATCGATCGCCGGAGTTAATACTTCTAATCACTCGGCAGTTTGCGTGCCTGTTGCTGCTTATGGCACAAGTGCGCAAAATTATGCATCAATTCAATACACCCCAGTTGTTAGTTCGGGAGGGGTTACCATATATTTCGGATGCCCCTCTACTCAAACTGGTCCTATTGGCACTAGTCCGCAAAGGCTGCTTGTTATGAGGTATCGCTGATGTCATACGGTGTTACTTTCATTAATAACCTTAACGTAGTGACACTTGACTCTGAATTCTCAAGACTGGTGGTACTTGAGAAAGGGGCATGGAATGGCTCGGGTTCAGGTGTACTGGTGCAATTTTCTAAAACCATCACAACGGACGAACCTCCACTAGTATTCGTCAGACCTTCCCAATCCAATACATTTTGCTTTTGCTTGGTCCGTGGTTCTTCAGGGGCGTGGACAGGGTTTTCTTTCGTAGGAATCACAGGCCAAGCGACCTCTGGAAGCTGGTTTGTCGGAGCGTTCAAGTCAACTCCTACGGCCAAGTATGGTTTCCGTATTTGGGACGCCAATAGCAAACTTTTATTCGACAATGGTACGCCCTGCGCTCAATTCACCAGAACCTTGACCAGCTGGACCTATCTTGGCGCAACCCAAACCAGCCAGGGCGTATATAGGCTGAGTTGGACCGCGCCATCTAGCCTATCAAGTGGGGACTATATGCTTCTCAACAACATAGCAATGGATGTTGCGGGAAGTACTTCCAGGCAGGGGAATATGTACGCTGTTTGGGAATATCCAAATGATCGACTTGTCATTCAAGTTGTAGGTGTGGATATTCAGACATCTCTATATGTGCCTGTAGTATTTGCGAAGCCTGTAAATTAAATTCAAAGTTGTGACGGTTTAGGAGTTGCTCATGGCAAGACAGGAAATCAATCTCGGAACCGTACCTACTGGGGCGGGTGGTGATACGACACGTAGTACTGGCGTAAAAATAAATCAAATGTCTTTGGAGATTTATTCAGCGCTTGGCTCTCCAAGTGGCGGCGTTATTCCCTCAGCACTGCCCGTGAATCGTGGTGGTACAGGAGGAACAACCCAGGCAGAAGCGCAATCCGCCCTTGGCTTAGGTAGCGCTGCCACACGAAACGTCGGTACAGGGCCGGGCAATGTCCTAGGTTATGGCTCATTCGGGCTCGGCGGGCGCGCGCCAGATATTCCGGGCAATTCCTTTAACGCTATTGGCGATACAGGCATTTACCGCAGCACGGGCGGAACTACAAATAGCCCTACGAATTATGGCTATGGCACGCTGTTCGTGGAGAATTATGACGCAGGTTTCACCGCCCAGCACGCCACGTCATTTTCTGGCCGGCTGTTTTTCAGGATCAACAACAATTTCAGCTGGGGCAGCTGGGGTGAGATCTACACGACGATGAACACTACCCGCGGGAGTGGCGGTGCACTTTCGGCTGCGTCACCTATCGTGCGTATCGCCAACGTGGCAGCGAGCGAGAGGCGAGACCTGCTGGAGCAAACTTTCCAGTCCGCCGGAGCATGGGGCGTTGCGAACGAAGATGCGCGCGGTGTGCTGGTGGAGCGCCTTTCAATTGGTGAATACCGAGTGACAGGCAGTCTGGGCCTGGCGCTTGAGGGTTGGCGGACGCATGACCCAAGCTCTCCGGATGGTGGCCGCATGCTGGGCATCACCGACAGCCAGCAAGACGACTCCGGCAATGTGATCATTCGCCTATTCAAGCAGCGTTGGACGCTCACGGACGATGGCGAGATGGTGCCCGGGCGTGGCGCTCCGATTGACGTGCCTCTCAATAGCTGGATTGACGTTCGACTGGAAATGCCCAAAACCCAGATGCCGCCCCCGGCTGCTAGTGCACAAGATAGCCAGGCAGACGCGGATGCAGAAGCGTCCTCCATAGGAGAAACCCATGCCGATCAATGAGCAGCAGTTGCTGCAGATCCTCCCGAACGCCGGCCGCCAAGCCGGCGTTTTTGTTCCTGTGCTGAACGTGGCCATGGCCAAGTACGCAATCGTCACGCGGCTGCGCATTGCTGCCTTCATCGCCCAGGTCGGGCACGAGTCGGGACAGTTCCGCTGGGTGAAAGAGTTGTGGGGCCCCACGCCGCAGCAAGCTGGGTACGAAGGGCGTGCCGATCTGGGCAACAAGGTGAATGGCGATGGCTTCAAGTACCGTGGCCGTGGCCTGATCCAGGTCACCGGGCGGGCCAACTATGCGGCGTGCGGCGATGCCCTGGGCCTGGACCTGATCAATAAGCCAGAACTGCTCGAGCAGCCGCAGTACGCTGCAATGTCGGCGGCGTGGTTCTGGTCCTCCCGGGGGCTGAACACCCTGGCGGACCAGAACGATTTCCTGAAGATCACCAAGCGCATCAATGGAGGCGTGAACGGGTTGGCCGATCGCCAGGAGCTGTACGAGAAGGCGCTGAAGGTGCTGGCATGACGCCGGTGCAGAAGCTGGCCGGCCTTGCGGTGCTGATCCTGGTGCTGATGGCCACCACCGCCGGCGTTACCTGGCAGGTTCAGGACTGGCGCATGGGCAAGAAGCTCTCCGAGCAGGCCGGCCTGCACCAGGATGACCTGGCCGCGATCAGCAATGCCGCCGCCGCCCAAGCGCGCGCCGAGCAAGACAAGCGCCTGGCCACCGAGCAGCAACTGGCCGTCGCCGACCAACAACACTCCAAGGAATTATCCGATGCCCAGCGCAACCAGGCTCTGCTCCGTGACCGTCTTGCTACTGCTGATGTGCGGCTGTCAGTCCTCCTTGTCGAGGACCCAGCCAGTGGCTGCGACGTGCCTGCCACCCCCGGCGCCGTCGGCGTGGTTCATGCAGCCCGTAGAGCCCAACTTGACCCAGCGCATGCGCAACGAATTATCGCCATCACCGACGACGGTGATAATGCCGTGATCGCGCTGCGGGCGTGCCAGGCGTACGTGAGGGCTATTGCGCGCTGATAGGCTGGATCAGCGCTGGTCCTTTGTTCCGCGCATTTCCCACGGCAGCGCCGACCCCGAACCACAAACGCGACATGGCAGGAGCAATGGAATGCCCGCGATACACGTGACGCCAAGGCAAAGGAATTGAACGAGGCGACCGAGCGCACCAAAGAACAAGCCCGCCAACAGGCAATCAACAAGGTGGTCCAGAATGGCCAAACTCTTATCGATACCGCTGCTGCTGCAGTCACTGCTGCTAACCGTGAGTCTGACCGGTTGCGTAGCGCAGCCGACGCTGTTGCCGCTCGATTCACAGCCAGTCAAGGCAGCAGCCATTCCTGCACTGCCGCAGCAAGCGCAGCAGCTACCCACGCCGTCATGGTGCTTGCCGACGTGCTTAAGCGCGCTGACCAGCGAGCGGGCGATTTGGCAGGATATGCTGATCAAAGCCATGCCCGTGGAATGACTTGCACTCAGGCTTATCAAAGCCTAGGAGAATAGGCGACTGTTACGGATCATTCGGCCGCCGCTACGAGAAATAGGCGCCTCGAAGAATCTGTACATGAGCATGGCTATGGCAATCGAAGCGGCGACCCATCCGAATCTCCAGATTTCCGCGCTCCATCCAGGCAGATCAAGATATGCCTGTGTTGCCTTAGAACCCACGATCGTAAAAATTCCCCAGTGGAACAAATACAGGCTGAATGAGCAATTTCCAATAGAATTCATGATGGAAACCGGAGTCGCAATAGCGATATGTTGGCTTAGTAGCCAGCCACGTTTCTCACTGTTTAATAGGGAAATTATCAACAGGCCAGATGCTAGTGAAACACCGACCACGGTGAAATAAAGCTCTCCGTTGCCTAAAGCTGCTGACGGCGAATAGATGACACCCGCAAGAGTTATCATCGAAAGAATGAATGCCACTGCAGGGTGAATCCATGAAAGCTTTTCTTGGTAAAGGTATAGAGCTATTCCCGTGGCAAATAGAAGCTGAAATTGAGAAAATAGATGATGGCCAAGTGGGTTAACGAGCCAGGGGTGATTCGGGGAAATTGAATACAGGACTGCACCTACACCAAATAGAGAAAAAATAACTAGCATGAGCATTTTGTGGCTGTAGCGAAGTAGCACAAGAGATGACACTAGATAGAAAAGCATCTCGAAAATCAAAGTCCAGCCCACCGAGTTTATTGGCTTGACGGTGCTTGGAAGTAATAATAACGATCTTATGTAAGACTCTGTGTTAAACGGAGTTCCATACGCAAAAGACACGTTGAAGACATAAAAGCCGACCAGGGCAAATATAAATGACAGCCACCATATGGGGTAGATCCTGATGATTCTCTTCGCCAGGAAAGGACGGATTTTGAATTTTCCGCTCGACGTGACGTGAGTGATGATGAATCCGCTGACAACAAAAAACAGATAAACAGCCCAATGGCCGCGACTGTATGCGAAGGGGATGTTGACGGTGTGCTCGCTAGGCATCATGTCTATCGCAATGTGCGAGTGGAATAGGACAATGAGCAGGGCGGCTATGCCTCTCACGATCTGAATGGATATGTATTGGCTGTTGTTGCTTAAGGTCATTTTCTATATCCGTTTTTATGGTCGTCCGACGCCGATCAGGCGACCTGTTCGGAGGCCGGCCAGATTACAGAATCGTTACGTCGAAGGCCATGTTGAATTTTTGGGGCGGCTGGTACTCTACGTTTGGCGGGGGCGCCGGGGCCGGTGGGACAATCATGGGACAATGGATGTCCCATATAGTCCATCATGCAGATGATGGATTATTAGTGGAAAGCCAATGGATACGCGGGTTTCACCGGTTTATGCCAATGAAATTGAAGAACGATGACGGATTGCAAATCCGCCTACGCCGGTTCGATTCCGACCTCGGCCTCCACTCTTAGAAACCCCGTAGATTAACGTCTACGGGGTTTTTTATTGCCTGTGATTTGAAAAGTGTTCTGCAACGCTACGCGTTTTTGATCGAAGGCACCTACGTTGAAAACGTGGGCTGGCTTGATTGCGCCGTGCGCTACGCCCGTCCCCCATATCTTCCACTACATGGATCCGCCTTAATGGCAGACCGCCCGTTATGGCCTAGATTTTCCCTTTGAGAATTACGAACGCATGGCCGACTCCATGCGGCGCTGCAAAGGGGAGGTGATGGTCAGCGTCAGTGACCATCCTGACATTCGACGTGCTTTCGAGAGCTTTCATTTTGAGACCGTGGACATTCGGTACTGCAATCAAAATCAGCGGCGGGGTAAGGCCGAGGTTAGCGGCGAACTTGTGATCATGAACGGAGAGCCGGCGGCGTTAGGGGGGGGTCTGACGCTCGTTAAGAGTCCTCCGGAGGCAAGGGTAGCAGTAAGTTAGCTCCCTGATTTTTCACGTTACCAACAGCTTTGCCTACCGCATACCACTCAAAGTCATCAACAGGCTGACAGCACTCCTTCGCTATTTCCTCGGCGCGGCCCGGAGTAAGGCTGGGGTCAATCCATTCCCTAGCATGCTCAGGGGTCAGCACCAACGGCTTGCGGTCGTGAATATCTACCATTCCCTGGTCACTGGCGGCGGTGATGATTACGAATCCGTCGCCATCATGGGGATCTAGGCCGGGGTAAACCTGTGCGAGTGCGCCAAAGAACATCGGTTTCTGACTCTTCAGGCGAATGAAGTAGGGCTGTTTTTTCTTCGAATCGTCCGGGTCTTTGACCCACTCATACCACCCTTCACTCGGGACCAGGGCTCGGCCATTCGGCCAAAGCTGTTTGAAGAACTTTCCCGTGGTGACCGTCTCTACGCGTGCGTTAATTGGGTCAGGGCGTTTGCCCTTGGCCCAAAACGGCGCCCATCCCCATTTGACTGCATCAATATGCAGTCCATCCTCTGCGGCGTGCAGCAACTGCACCCGCGTCGACGGAGCGACGTTATAGCGATCAATGGGCTGAGCGTCGTAACCGCTGAACAGCTCTATCTGCGGGCTCAGTGCTTCGATGAAGATCGCCATCCCCTCGTACTGCACGAATCGCCCGCACATACGCACCTCCCGTCTGTCGAAATCCCCTACAGATAAATTGACCGTAAGCGTCCTACAAAGTTAACTGTACATTCGTACAGTATTTGTAAAGGCAGCGTCATGAGTTTCACCATTTTAGGTCCCATTGCTGAGGTAGGCGCGAAACTGCCTTTGTGCTCCTTCCAGGTTCCGGCTGGCTTCCCTTCGCCGGCAGCGGACCACATTGAGCAGCACATCTCATTGGATGAGGTTCTGAATATCCGTGCGCCGCACGTGTACCTGGTAGCAATCACCGGTGAAAGCATGCAGGGAGTTGGGATCTTCGACGGTGACCTCGCGGTGGTGGATCGCGCCATTGAACCCGCCCATGGGCATGTGGTGGTGGCCCTGCTGAACAATGAGCCCGTCTGCAAGCGCCTTTGCAAGCGCGGTCGGGAGGTGGTGCTTCTATCAGAGAACCCCAAGTATCCGGCGCGGTACGTTCTTGAAGGCGACGAGCTGTCAATCTGGGGCGTGATCACCAGCACAGTGCGCAGCCATGTCTAAGCAAGAGCCGACCTTTGCGCTGATCGACTGCAACAGCTTCTATGCCAGTTGCGAGCGTGTATTCCGACCGGACCTGGCGAAGGTGCCCATCGTGGTACTGAGCAACAACGATGGCTGTGTTATCGCCCGTAGCTACGATGCCAAGCCCTTCATCAAGATGGGCGAGCCGTATTTCCAGATCAAGCACAAGCTCAAGCAGCACGGCATTGTCCCGTTTTCCTCAAATTACGCGCTGTACGGGGACATGAGTGAGCGGGTCATGACGCTGATCGAGAGCATGGTGCCCGCCGTCGAGATCTACAGTATCGATGAGGCCTTCGCCGATCTTACCGGCATCGACGGCCTGGACGCCCTCGGCCGCCAAATTCGTGCCCAGGTCTTTCAGTGCACCGGAATCCCGGTGGGCGTCGGAATCGCTCACACAAAGACCCTGGCCAAGCTGGCCAACCACACAGCGAAGCGCTTGCAGGCCCAGACGGGCGGCGTGGTGAATATCACCGACCCGGTAAAGCGTGACTGGGTATTGCGCAACACCGACGTTTCGGAGGTGTGGGGTGTCGGCCGGAAGATGAAACTTCACCTGGACTCGATGGGCATCAAGACAGCGATGGACCTGGCCAAGGCCGACCCCTGGACGCTCCGCAAGAAATTCAGCGTGGTAATCGAGAAGACCGCTCGCGAACTGGCTGGCACCTCATGCCTGGAACTGGACGAGCCTGACCCACCCAAGCAGGAAATCTGCTGTAGCCGGATGTTCGGAAAGCGCCTTACCGAGCTGCCGCCGATCAAGGAGGCGGTGGCCACCTACATGATGCGCGCCTCTGAAAAGCTGCGAGCTCAAAACTCGCTGTGCAAAAAGGTCCGTGTCTGCATCCGCACAGGCATGTTTAACCCTGAAGAAGCCAAGTATGCCAATGGGGTAGTGGTGGATATGCCGTACCCGACCGACGACGTGCGCCTGCTGACCAAGGCCGCCGTCGATGCGCTCGACCACATCTACCGCCCAGGCTTCAAATACAGCAAGGCCGAGGTGATGTTGCTCAACCTGTGCCAGCCAGGCGAATACACGGACGATCTATTCGCGGTGTCTCAGCCGGCCGAGGCCACCCGAGTGATGACCGTGCTGGACCAGATCAACGACAGGTGGGGAAGAGGGACGCTGCGGTCGGCCAGTGTGCCGACGAACCCCGACTGGGGAATGCGCCGGGAAATGATGAGCCAGAGCTACACCACGAAGCTCGATCAGCTGTGGTCGGTTGCTTGCAAGTAGTGAAGCGCTCAGCGCCAGATCAACTTCACTCGGGCGACATGAGGACCGCCAGAGTCAGCTTGATGAACTCCTCGTTCTCATCGATGGTGTGCAGAGCGCCGCGCACGTTCTCGGCTACATCGGCGGAGCCACGCTGCTCGACCCAGTTCGATAGCTCCATGATGGAAGCCTCAAGGGCCAACTGGTTTTCGTACAGTTTGGAGAGCAGGGAAGGGGGCAGGTCTGAATTGGGCATTGGCGTTCCTCTGGTGGAGTGAACAGCTTAGCAGTCGGTATTATTTGGGTAGTTTGTGTTCGGTCGGCAGGACGCCGGGGAGGGGTGAAAAAGAGTTCCAAAACTAAAACCGCACCCCTTGTAGAATGCGGTCTGTAGCCCGGTTGATTTCCGCCAGTAATGGAACGCCAAGAGGTTTCAAGGCACCAGCCCGCTTGAGTTTGCATAGCGGTCTTGAAAACCGGCGGACGTTAATAGCGTCTCCAGGGTTCGAATCCCTGGTTTCCCGCCAAGATTTACTCAAGAGCCCCGCTATTGCGGGGCTTTTGCGTTTCTGGGGTTCAGGAATACACCTCTAATCGTTTCCGTATCATTTCAGGCAGTTTCCGCAACTCTGCAAAAAGTGGGCGTGAGCGGGTAGGTTTCACGATCTCACCCCCCGCGCCGATAACCGTCTCGGTTATCAGTTCACGCTGGAGAAGTCAGGCACCCAAGCCGGGCGCGCTGACTGGCGTGATTCGTTACTGAGAAAAGGCGCAATTACAGGTGGAAGTCGCCCGCAGCCTCCGGCTGGTAAAGCACTTTCTTGATCTCAATCCGGCGGGTCCGGTCAGCAATTCGCCAGTCGATGGCGTCTCCCTCCTGATAGCCAAGGATGGCGGTGCCTATGTCGGAATACACGGAATGCTTTGCTGCGTTGCTGTCCGCGTCTTCAGGGTAGACCAAGGCCACTTCGAACTCTTCATCGTCCAGTTGCAGCAAGGCCCTGGAGTTCATCGTGATGACATTGCACGCCACCTGCTGCGGCTTGACGACAATGGCCCGCTCAAGCTCATGTTCGAGTTCAACAACCGCCGGGCCTTGCTCGAACGCGATCAGATCCTCGAGCCTGGCCTTGTCGATTTCAGTGATGTAGATCCTGGTGGAGTCGCCACCGGCGCCTTCGCGCAAGAACTGGAAATAGCTTGCCGCCGTCATGGAAAATGACGTCAATGTCGGCGTTTCGCTCTCCAGCATAAAGCCGCTGCGCAGAAAGGCTTTCAGCGAGCGCGAGTTGTCCGGGTGAATCTTGGCGATGAGCTTCTCGGCCCGCATGTCGAGGAAGGCCAGTTTCATGCCTTCGCGGATCGTGCTGGCGCCCAGGTTCCGGCCCCATTTGTCGCTGTCTCCGATGACCAGGACAATCTCGCAATTTGAGCCGGTCTTGATGAGACGGACAAAGCCCACCGGGGCGTCATGCCGGTCATAGGCCATAAAGAATCTGCCGCCCTGGTTGAATAGATGAGTCAGGATCGGCAACTGAGTCCGATCAATGACTTGCTCAATGGAGCGGGAGACATGACGCGAATCGCTCAGATAGCAGGTGATGCGTTCATCCTCTAACCAATCCACCAACGTCAGCGCGTGCGCCCGCGTAATTTCAGGGCACAGCGAAATGAAAGGCTTGTTCATCTTGACCACACTTATTTGTAAAGGATTGAAGCCCTTCATGGATATGTCATGGCGGTTCTTCGGCAACCGGATATTTTAAGACATGCCGCGAGTAATGGCGAACATGCCAGAGAGTTCCAAGAAGCCACCGCTTGCTGAACCCGACCCAGGCAAGCACTCAAGAGAAAGGTGGGCTGACTACGCATCGCAGCCTGAGGGCGGCCTGTCTATCCAACCGAGCAAGCCGTTCCCGGCTGGTACTCAAATGTAAAAATTTTTATCTGGCCTCTTGAAAATTTTCCCGGCGAACATAAATTTTTATCACGCGACGCCGAATGCGGGTCGCGCACTTAATCACTTGGATTTAATCAGGAGATTTTGAGATGGCTACTACCCTTTCCTTGGCCCCTTTGTTCCGTCAATCCGTGGGCTTCGATCGCTTCAATGACCTGTTCGAGTCGGCGCTTCGCAGCGAGGCTCCGAACACTTATCCGCCTCACAATGTGGAAAAGCACGGTGATGACGAATATCGCATTGTCATTGCTGTCGCTGGGCTTACTGAAGCGGATCTGGATATTCAGGTCGAGAAGGGCGTTTTGACAGTCGTTGGCGACAAGCGCGAAACCGAGAAAGCAGTCACTTATCTGCACCAGGGCATCGCGCAACGAGCATTTCGGCTGTCGTTCCGGCTGGCAGATCATATCGAGGTGCGCGGTGCTTCGATGAACAACGGGCTGTTAAGCATCGACTTGCTGCGCGTGGTTCCTGAAGAGGCCAAGCCCAAGCGCATCACGATTGGCAGCGGGAAAGAGCCCGAACTGCGTCAGGTTAGTTTGCAGTAAGTCAGCGGTAACAAAAAAGGCGCTCTTGGTAGCGCCTTTTTTTGTGTGTGGAATCAAAACGCCTACCGATCAATACCTGGCTACGCAGAGTACCCGGTAGATCCATCAACCGGGCACTCCCGCCTGTTTAGAAGATATTCAACGGGTACTCGGTAATCAGGCGTGTCTGCACCAGATGCCCCCCGGTGGACGCATCACCATCGTGCCAGGCTTCCCTCAGGCGGAAGGACAGCTTCTTGGCCGGGCCACTCTGCACGACGTATTTCACTTCGGCGTCGGTTTCGTGTTCCTGGTCGTTGGCGCCATAGAACCCGGTGTAGGCCGAATTGCCGGGGGTATGCGTACCGTCGATGCCGGCACCGCGAATATGGCGGGCCATGAAGCTCAGGCCGGGGGCGCCAAAGGCTCCCATGTCCAGGTCATAGCGCATCTGCCAGGACCGCTCGCCCGGGCCGTTGAAGTCGGAGTATTGCACCGAGTCAGCCAGGTTGATCGAGTTGCCGTAGCGCCCGGCACCGACGCCGGCATTGGTCTCCCCAAAGCCGACGTAGTCGAACGGCTCGTCACCATGCACTTTCTGCCCGGCCAGGGTGAAGGTCTGTGCACCCAGGGTGTAGGCAGCCGCCAGCGAGGCTGCGGTGGTGTCGATGGTCCCGGCCTTGGCGCTGCCGTCGTCCAGTGTGCGATACAGGTTGAAGTCCAGCGCGACGGACTGGTCATCGGTCAGTGGATGAACAAGGTTCAGGTTGACGTAGTACTGATTCCACACGTCTTCCAGGTGTGCTCCGTACAGCGACGCGGTGAATTCCTTGCTGAACTGGTATTTGCCCCCCGCGAAGCTGGCCGACGACGCTTCCACGCCTGCATAGCTGGCGAGAATGTCGCCGCTGCGCGAGGTGGTGGTGGTACCGGTGCCGGAGGTGTAATGGCCGGCCTCCAGGTTCAGGCCGGTGATTTCATGGCTGTCGATCTGGAAGCCTGTTGCGGTCTGTGGCATCAGGTAGTTATCGGCGGTGGCGAACACCGGCGACGTAGGCTGCAGGTCGCCGACCTTGAGCGTGGTATTGGAAATACGGAACTTGACGTCACCACCGGCCTTCGCGAAGCCATGATCCGGATTGCCATTGGCGTCGGACGGTATGTTCGGGCCACCGGCGCGGTCGGTGTCCCCGTCGATGCGCAACGCCAGGTCGGCAAACGCATCAATGCCGATGCCAATGGTGCCTTGAGTGAAGCCCGAGCTGTAGGTCGCCATCAGCGCCTGGCTCCAGTCACGGGTGTGGGCGCCGTTGCCGTTCTGGTTCCAGAACAGGTTGCGGTTGAGGATATTCAAGCTGCTGTCGGCGACAAAGCCCTTGGAGTCGGACTGATCGCTGGCATAGCTCATGGCCGGCAAGGCAAATGCCAGCGCCACGGCCAAGGTATTGAGCTGAAGTAACGGTTGACGTTTTTTCATTATATTTTGCTCCTGTGCACGAGTTCGTGTGGGAGCATTAAGGCGACAGCCCAGGCCATCAACAAATGAAACTGGATGAAGGTTTTGATATCCCTTTTACCAAATTCCAGGCAAAGAAAAGCCCGCGATGGGGAGTGCGGGCTTAAAGGTGTTCACTTAGGAGCTGGAGTGACGATAAGCGCTCGAGTGTGAAAGGGATGTGAAAGGTTGTTGGGTGCGTAGCGTATTTATCACGAGTGATCCTCTCCTCGCACAATCCTTCCGGCCTTCACCTCATCCGCGTACCCGCTGAGCTTTTCCTGCTGAGCCGCGAGCAGTGCACCCATCTTCATCAGGGCGACTGCTTCGTCGGGTGATTTGGCGACCCCGGCGATAGTGGCCAATTGATTGACCGACCAGGCGATAACGGCCGTCGCATCTTCGAGGTCGTAGAACAGTTCCTGCTGTGCGGTCCTTGGGCCGTCGAGCATTTCCATCAGTTCTGCCATTTACCCGTGCTCTCCAAAAAAGTGGTTCAGTGCGATCAGCTCAAGCACCGTTGCGCCAATCCTCCTGTAAGCCGGCGGACACGGCAATCGCGATTTTCCCTTGAATGCCGTTGTTGGGGCTTTCCAGGCGGGAATGGGCGAGCGGGATGTCGGCAAGGGAATAGACCGCGCCAACGTGT
The DNA here is from genome assembly GCF_054071215.1 of Pseudomonas sp. SDO5522_S412. NCBI lineage: Bacteria > Pseudomonadati > Pseudomonadota > Gammaproteobacteria > Pseudomonadales > Pseudomonadaceae > Pseudomonas > Pseudomonas sp. SDO5522_S412. The sequence continues at coordinate 50,127 of NZ_JBSVWQ010000012.1, forward strand.
GGCCGCAGTTGACCGTTGGCGATCAGTGCGCTCATTTCATCCAGCTTGCCGCGGTTCTGTCGTGTGAAGACGAAGTGATAACTCGCGTTCCTGCCCCAGGCCTGGACGAGGTTCTGGGGGTGCGCCGTGTCCACAATCGTGACCACGCGACCCAGTTGCGCAAGCGCGTCCGGGCTACGGGACAATGTGGTGCCGCCGATGGTATCGAACACCACATCAACGCCACGGCCACCCGTTTCCCGCAGGATGGCGTCGACGTAATCTTCCTTTTCGTAGTCGATGATTACGTCCGCACCCAGGCTTCGCGCGAACTCGACATTGACGTCGCGTACGGTGGTGAACACCTGGGCGCCAATGGCTTTCGCCAGTTGGATCGCCACATGGCCGACGCCGCCCGCGCCGCCGTGCACCAGGATGCTTTCTCCCACCCTGAGGGCTGCACGCACCACCAGCGCTTCCCAGGCGGTCCCGCCGACCAGGCTCAGGCTTGCTGCTTCAAGATGACTCAGGGCAGGGGGCTTCTTCCCGATAATGCCTTCGGCCGCCACGTGGTATTCGGCATAGCTGCCGGGTCCGTCAAATATTTGCGGGGTGTACCAGACTTCGTCGCCTGGCGCGAAGGACGTAACCCCCGGCCCGACTTCCTCAACGACCCCCGATACGTCATGCCCGGTAATCGCCGGTAGCGGCACCAGGTCAGCGTAGTCGCCACGTCGGACCTGGTAATCCAGCGGGTTGATGGAGGTTGCGTGTACGCGGACCAGGACTTGCCCCGTGTGCGGAACGGGCTTGGGAACGTCGCGAAGTTCAAATGATTCCGGGCCGCCAAATGACTTGAGTATCAACGCCTTCATTGCATTTCCTCGTTTCGACAAAAAGGGATATCGCGAAATCTCGATATTCTGTGGTAAAAAAACTACAAATCTTTCCCTATGATCTCGGCGAGCCTGCGGATGGTGGCTTCATTGCGCTTGTAGTAAGTCCACTGGCCGATGCGCCTGACTTCGACCAGGCCCACCCGTTGCAGCGTTGCCAGGTAACCAGACACCGTCGACTGCGAGAGCCCGATGCCTTCCTGAATACTGCTGACGCACACGCCCACCGTGTGAACGTCCCCTTCATCTTGTGCAGGGAAGTTCTTTTCGGGGTCTTTCAAACCTTTCAGGATTTCGAGGCGTGTCTGGTTTGAGAGGGCTTTGAATATTTCGAGTAAGTCCATGGCGCGATCATATCGAGAATTATCGATATGTCAATGTGTGTCAGATATAAAGGGTAGTCAGTTTCAGGCCTCACCGTAGGCGGCGACCAAGGACCTGTCGCGCTGCGGGCCTCTGAGCTATAACAGTGTAAAAGCACAAAAAACAAACGTGTTTCCGGGCTGTTTTCAGGAGAGAACTCATGAGTGCCATGGACGCGGGGCAAGTGGTGCCTGGCTACGTAACCTTCGTCGGGCGTGAGGCATCGTGGGCCGGACGCCAGTTCATGAGCTTCAGCTATAGCGTCAATGGGCAGCACTTTCACAAGTCTCTCAACGAGACGGTTGACGCTTGGTCAACGACGGCGCTTCGTAAAGCCTCGTATGGCTTGCGAGTGGGAGACCCGGTGTCTGTCTGGTGTTCTCTCACCGACCCCGAGGTGTGTTGCATTGGCGAAAAACCAGCAGAGAAACCCGCGATCCTGCGGTGGATAGAGTCTCTCGGAGCGTTAGGGCCGTTATGAAATTGATCCCCACCGTTCGTCCATCGGCCGGCACTCGCGACACCGCATCGTTTCTCATGTTCAAGCACGGACATCCCGCGCTAGAACGGAGAGCCAGCATGGAAATTAACGAGAAGGCCCCTGGAAACGTATCCCAGCAGGGCGTAACGCGCGGTACAGACAATGAAACCGGGCATGATCCTCGGCGCGATCAACCTGAAGCGCCTCTACCGCCGGACGATGACGCCCCTCTGGAAGAGGATATGTCGGATGTGGATGCAGCTGATTCTGTCGCGAGTGAACACCCCGACAACTGAAGCATCCGAATCAGCCCGACGCACACTGCGTCGGGCTTTTCGGTGTCAAGCGACGATTACGGCATCAGCACCGAATCAACCACATGAATCACGCCATTGGACTGCATCACATCCGCAATGCTGATGCTGGCCTTGCCACCCTTGGCATCCACCACCCACAGTTTGCCGTCATGCAGCTTGATCGTCAGCGACTCACCCTGCACGGTTTTCAACATCACGGTACCGCCGTTCTTCTTGGCGTCGGCCATCAGTTGTGCAGAGGTATGAGTGCCAGCCACCACGTGATAGGTCAGGATTTTTGTGAGATCGGCTTTGTGCTCTGGTTTCACAAGCGTATCCACGGTGCCTGCGGGGAGCTTGGCGAAAGCTTCGTTGGTCGGTGCGAATACGGTGAACGGGCCTTTGCTGTTAAGGGTATCCACCAGTCCGGCTGCCTTGACCGCCGCAACCAGAGTGGTGTGGTCCTTTGAGTTGACTGCGTTTTCGACGATGGTTTTCGTCGGATACATCGCCGCGCCGCCCACCATTACGGTGTCGGCGGCAAAACTTAGGGATGTGGTGACGGAGAGGATCGTAAAGCAGGCAACGGCAGCAATTTTTTTGTAGATGGCGTGCATGATGTATCTCCTTGGTGCTTGTGCCCTCCGGGTGAGGGTATTGAATCTACGTACCAAGGATCGAAGTGGATGCACCTCTGGAAAAATTATTGGTTTGCCGCCCTCACTGCACTTTTTCCCGTTCTTCCGATCTATCTCTGTCCCGACCACACTAATTTCCGGCGTGGACAGCAGACCCAGACCTGGTGCCGATGGATCGCACGTTACCTGTTTTTATCACCCGATGGATGCGTCAGCCGCTGTGGCTGGCTGCGGTTTTGATGCTTTGCGCCAACGGTTGCAGCCAGCAGCAGGGGCGCGATATTGCCACGCAGTTCAGCAACGGCAAGCCCGACGAGTTCTTCCAGACCAGCGTTGATCGCATGGCCACCCTGAGCATGCGCGACAACCTGCAAAGCCTGTATCTGCTGATGAGCAAGCTCTACCTGCGCAACCCCAACCAGTGGCGTCAATCGGGTTACACCGACGCGGTGACCGCCGCCCGGCAAATCCGCCAGGCCATCGAACTTCGCCAACCACTGCCTGCCCTGGGGGATCGTCGCGACCTGGCGGCGCTGAGCTATTCCCTGAGCCCGGAGTTTCGCGGCGACCGGGTAGGCGCCTTCATCTACGCGATCGGCAGCATGCTGGTGACGGCACACGGCGGGCGCACCGAGTTTTATATAACGGACTCGATCAACCCCCAGTTCGTCAGCAATGCCGCGCGCAATATCGAGAAGGCCACCTGGCTGCTCAGTCAGCGCCAGGATGCCAATGGCTCGCTGTTGCTGTTCTCCAACGAGATCTCGGAGGCGGGCAGCAACCTCAGCTTTGCCGTGGAGTTCGGCAAGATCGTCGCGCGCCTCGACCTGTTGACCCAGATGCTCGACGAACGCTACCGGCGCATCGGGCTCAACTACGCGCAAAGCTTGCTGCTGATGAATTTCCTGCCGGTGCAGTGACGATGCGGGCCTCCCTCACACCCCGGTTTGCGCTTTGCCGCGGGCAACGGTTTTCTTCGGCGCGCGCATCAGTAGTGGGCCGAACGTCGCGAGCAAACCGAGCATCACCAGCGGGAAGAACATCAGCTTGCTCAGGCCGAAGTTGCTGACGATGACGGTGATGACGGCGGGGCCCACCAGCATCCCGGAAAATCCGATGCAGTTGACGATGCCGATATTGCGCCCGGCATGTGCCGGGTCCCGGCGCCCGGCGGCGGAGATCATCAACGGTGCGATGCACGAAAGGCCGAGGCCAAACAGCGCGAAGCCGACAACGCCGGTCACGGCCGTACCGCCCAATACCGTGGTGATCATGCCGAGGACGCACAACGTACCGCATCCAAACACCACCTGCGCATTACCGAACGCAGCGGCCAGGCGGTCGCCAAAAAGACGCCCCACGAATGACGCACCGACGAACAGTGAGACCGCCATGCCTGCGGTCGAGGTGGTGGTCGCGAACTCCCGGCGAATGTATTCCTGGCCCCAGTCGGCAATTGCGTTTTCGCCCATCATGCTGCCCAGCAGCAAGGTGCCGAGAGCGATCATCACCAGCAGCGTCTTGGCCGAAGGGCCCTTGCCGGTTTCGTCCCGGGACTGGGTGCCGGCTTGCCAGTCGTCGAGCTGGGCGTCGGGCACATCATGCTTGCCCAGCAACCATCGGCTGAACACACAGCCCAGAATGAACATCGCCAGGCCCAGTACGGTGTAAGGCACCAGCACGCTGTCGGTGTAGAACCGGGTCAGCCAACTGCATGCCATGCCCAGCAGGAAGCCGCCCAGGGAATAGAAGGCATGGAAGCCGGACATGATCGAGCGTCGATAAAACCGTTCAACCTGCACGCCGTGGGCATTCAAGGCGGTATCCAGGGCGCCGCGCAACAGCCCCAGCACAGAGCCGAAACACAGCGCAAACCAGAAACCGTTGACGAAGCCCAGCGGGATAATCGAAAGGGGATAGGCGAGGGCGCCAAGGGTAATTACCGGCTTGGCGCCGAAGGTGTCCAGCAGCCGCCCGACCAGCAGCGCACCGGCTGCGGAACCGACACCGACCCCGAGGGCAATCAGGCCGAAACTCGAGTCCCCGAGTTCTCCCGTCAGGCCAAGCTGGGTCCTGAACACGCTTACACCGGTGGACCAGATGTACATCATGGCGCCGATCATCATGAAGCCGAGAAAGGTGGCGATACGTGCCTTGCGAATACGCGGGGGGATCGGGGTTTTCTGGAAAGTGCTTATCACGCTGCATGGTCCCTTTTGTTTTTGTGGGGTGGTTATGCAATTTTGGGTTATACGAATAACCTTGCGGAAGTAAAACCTGCACCCTGTGGGCTGTCAATGCTTTATCAATTCAGAATATGTAACAGTAACAAGGCAGTGGCTGGCGCTTGAGTTTTAAGTTATACGTATAACTCCAACTGTTCAGGTATTGGGGTTTCCGTGTCGTCTCAAGAGTTGTTATTGCCGTGCTCCACGCCGCATATGTCGGCCTACCGCTTGACGTTTCTGCTGTCCGGCCTGTGCATGGGCGCCTGGGCGCCGCTGGTTCCCTATGCGCGCAGCCGGGCCGGGGTGGACGACGGCGCATTGGGCATCCTGTTGCTGTGCCTGGGCCTCGGCTCACTGGTGATGATGCCGCTGGCGGGCATCCTGAACGCCCGCAAAGGTTGCCGCTTTACCATGCACATCGGCATCGCCCTGGTGTTTCTGACGCTGCCTCTGCTGGCGACCACACATTCATTCTTGGGCTTGATGTTTGCCCTGACCGTGTTCGGTGCAGGGTGCGGCGCAGTGGATGTGACGATGAACGTACAGGGCGTGATGGTTGAGCGTGCGACCGGGCGGTCCTTGATGTCGGGTTTTCATGGCTTGTTCAGCCTGGGCACGATTGTCAGTGCGGCGGGGATCACCGCGCTGCTCTGGCTGGGCGCCACGCCGTTGCTGGCCAGCAGCGCGGTGATGGCGGCACTGGCTGCGTTTGTCCTGAGTTACGGGCGCCAGATGCTCGGGCGCAGCGGCGAAGAGGGCAGCCCGATCTTTGTGCGGCCCACGCGTAAAGTCCTGGTGCTGGGCGTGCTGTGCCTGTTCGCGTTCCTGGCCGAAGGTGCGATTCTCGACTGGAGCGCGGTGTTCCTGACCCAGGTGCGTGATGTCGAGCCTTCCATTGCAGGCCTGGGCTACGCCTGCTTCGCCGTGATGATGGCGTTGGGGCGCTTGAGTGGCGACCGGATTCTGCTCAGGCTCGGCGCCCGGCTAGTACTGGTGGGCGGTGGCCTGATTGTAATCCTGGGCTTTCTCACGGTGGTGCTCGCGACGAACTGGCAGGTGAACCTGGTGGGGTTTGCGGTCATCGGCATCGGTTTGGCCAATATCGCGCCGGTGTACCTGTCGCTGGCGGGCGCGCAAAAGACCATGCCGGGGGAACTGGCGATTGCCGCTGCCACCAGCCTCGGTTATCTGGGTATCCTGATGGGCCCGGCGGTGATCGGCTTGTTCGCCCACGCGACGAATCTATCCTGGGCGCTGCTGGCGGTTGCCTCGCTGATGGTCGCAATCATGTTCAGTGCCACACGACTGGTTCCGAAGGTTTCCCCTCAACGGGTACACTGAGCGCCTGTTTTTTCATGACCTCGCATGAGGTTTCAAAAGGATTGGGAAGCAAGCGATGGCCGTTTCAATGAAAGACGTAGCACTGGCGGCAGGGGTGTCCCAGCCTGCGGTGTCTTACGCCTACAACCGACCTTCCAAACTGTCCCCGGCCCAGCGCGAGCATATCCTCGAGGTGGCCGCTTCATTGGGCTACCCGGGCCCCAATGTGCTGGGCCGCAGCCTGCGCTCGGGCAAGATCGGCGCCATCGGGTTGATGATGATGGACAAGTTGTCCCTGGCCTTTGCCGACCCGTGCACCATCGCCATGCTGCGCGGCATCAGTGAAGTGGGCGAGTTGGAAAATGTCGCACTGACACTGTTTCCGCTCAACAACAACCGCCTGGTGGGCCGGGGCCCGGCGGCGAGCCACGGCAGCCTGGCCCTGCGCGGGCTGGTGGATGGCCTGATTATCTCGACCCTGCCCGATGATCACCCGGCGGTGCTGGCGGTGGTGAAGCACAGTATTCCGTTCGTGGTGATCGACTCGCCGCTGGTCGAGAATTCGTTTTTTGTCGGCATCGACGATCGCGGTGCGGCTCGCACGCAAATGCAGCATCTGCTGGACCTGGGCCACCGCAAGATCGGCGTCATCATTGACCGCCTCAACCCGGATGGTTACCGCGGCCCGATTGACCTGCAACGCTTCAAAAGTGCCAGTGAGCGGATTGTCCGCGAACGCCTCACCGGTTACGTGGAGGCGGCCACCGCCGCGGGCCTGGCGTTTGAAGACCTGAGCGTGATCGAGGCCGGTGGGCTGGATTCCACGTCCGGCCAGGCTGCAGCGTTCACATTGCTGACCTCCAACGACGTCACGGCAGTGGTGGCGTGCTCGGATGTGATGGCGATTGCCTGCATGAAAACCGCCCACGCCCTCAGTCGCCAAGTGCCGCAGACACTTTCGGTGATCGGCTTCGACGATATTCCCGAGGCGGTGCAGCTCGGGTTGACCACCATTGCCCAACCCATGGTGGAGAAGGGCGTGTACGCCGCACGCATGCTGACCGAGCAATTGAATGCCCCGGCTGATGCGCCGCTGGCGCCCGAGCAGAAGATTTTCGCCACCAAGCTGGTGGTGCGTACCTCGACCCGCAGTATCCAGCAGGCAGACGCCTGATCCCGTTGGTAAGGGATCGCTGTAGGAGCTGGCTTGCCTGCGATGGCATCGACTCAATACCACTGACAGACCGAGTCGACTGCATCGCAGGCAAGCCAGCTCCCACCTTTACCCGGGCTGCCCCTTGAAGTGTGCCGCTACTCTGAGGGCATTCGCCGCGATGGTCAGTGCCGGATTAACCGCCGCCGACGACGGGAAGAACGAGCTGTCCACCACCCATACATTCTCCAGGTCATGCAGCTTGCAGTTCAGGTCCAGCACGCTGGTGGTTGGGTCCTTGCCCATCACGGCAGTGCCGCACTGGTGGGAGTTCGTCGCGATGCCCATGCGCGCCTTGAGGATCAGCGGATACCCTGCATCACGCATGGTTTGGGTGGCCTTGCTCACCAGTCCTTCATGGGCCTTGAGGTTGTTCGGCGTCCAGTGAACCTTGATCGCACCGCGCTGCGTGTCGTAGGTGACGCGGTTGTCCTGGGTCGGCAGATCTTCCGAGGTCAGGTACAGGTCTACGCTGTGGTCAGTGATATAGCGTGAAGCGAATTTCGGCAGCCAGGGCCGCATGGTACTGATCATCGGCTCGCGGATTTTCCCCAGCATCTGCACGTTACCCAAGGGGAATGCGTTGTGCGGGCTGGCGCTGTACCAGTCGTTGATGGCCAGGGTTTTCTGGAAGGTCACGTTGTTCTTGCGTCGCGGGTCCACCGCCAGCATGAAGGTGCTGTTGTGCACCATGTAGTTACGCCCCAACTGCCCAGAGCTATTGCCCAGGCCATGAGGATGTTGAGCGTTCGCAGACTTGAACAGCAATGCCGCACTGTTGACTGCGCCGCACGCCAGCACGAAGCGTTTGGCACGCAGTGTCACCTCGCGTCCATCGAACAGACCCCGCGCTTGAGTCACGGTTTTGCCATCGTTATCGGTGTTCAGCTGCCTGATCGTGGTGCGAGTCATCAGCCGAATGCTGCCACTGCGCAGGGCGGGCCTGAGCGCAGAAACTTCAGCGTCGGCCTTGGCCTCCACCAGGCACGGATAGCCATCGCAGGTTGAGCACAATACGCAATCGCCGCCATCGCCATAGTCCACCGCCGCCGGCATCACGAACGGCTTGAGTCCGGCACGCTGCATGCTTTGCTCCAGCGCAACCAGGGCCGGGTCGTGCTTGAGTGCCGGTTGCGGGAAGGGTCCTGAACGCCAGGGTTCGCTGGGGTCAATGCCGGCCTGGCCATGCACGCGGTAGAGCTTTTCCGCTTCGGCGTACCAGGGTTCAAACTCGGCGTAGCTGACGGGCCACGCAGGCGACACGCCCTCGGCATGCTGGATCTCGCCAAAGTCCGCCTCGCGAAACCGTGGCAGCATGGCGCCGTAGAATTTGGTGTTGCCGCCGACGTAATAAAACACCCCCGGCGAAAATGCTTGGTTGGCCTGGTCCAGCCACGGTTCGGCATTGCGATAGCGTCCTTGGCCGAACACCGCTTCAGCGCTCCAGTTCTGGATTTCCCGGGGCAGGAAATCCCCTCGTTCGACGATCACAATATCCAGCCCGCTGTCACGCAGGGCATGGGCGAAGGTCGAACCGCCCATGCCCGAGCCGATAATCACCACGTCACAGTTGATCGTGCCATCTGCATCAGGTGTCACCACGTCGAGGGCGCGCGGTTCGCGCGGCGCCCCCGGTTGTGGATTCAGCTCTGCATGATGCGAAATCAATGCATCACTCATGTGAGCCGCTCCGGCATTTACAGGTGTTGTTCGGAATTACGGATTTGCCAGTACTCATCCTGGCGTTCGTCGGTGATGTATTCCGGAATCGGGAAGTCCCACCAGCCGGGCACCCAAGGGCCAGCCGCATCGCGGTCGGTGGGTACTTCGATCAGCACCGGCACATTCAAATCCAGCGCTTCCTGCAGGATAGGCTCAAGGTCTTCCGGGCGCTCCACACGGTAGGATTTGAGGCCGAAGGCTTCGCCCACCGCCTTGAAGTCCGGGCTGTAGGGCGTGCCGTCCGGGTGGTTGAATTCAGTGCCGATATGGCGGCTGGTCTGCTTGCGCTGGCCACCGCGAATCGACATGTAGCCGGCGTTGTTCTGGATCAGGAACACCACAGGGATATTGTTGGTCACGCAGATCGCAATTTCCTGGGAGGTCATCAGGAAATCGCCATCCCCGAGGATGCACACCACCGGCTGGTCAGGCGCCGCCAGCTTCGCACCGATGGCCGCAGGTACGGCCCAGCCCATGGACGAGAAGCCGCCGGAGGTCAGGTGGGTACGTGGCGTATAGACCGGGAAAGTCTGCTTGACCGCGCCCTGGGTGTTGCCCGAGCCAACCACCACGATGGTGTCCCGCGGGAACACTTTGCGCAGCGCGCCGAGGGGGCGTTGCGAGGTGAACGGAAAGCGATCGGAGTCACGACGGCCCGCCAGTTTGGTTTCCCATTCTTCCTGATAACCGCGCAGGTCGCTCAGGTACTCTTCGCGCTCAACCGTCTCGCCTTTCAGGCTTTCGACAATGGCGGCGAGGGCGTATTTGGCGTCGGCACAAATGCCCACGGTCACCGGGTAGTTCTTGCCGATTTCATGCGGGTCGATGTCGATGTGGATCAGCTTCGACGGCGGGATCGCGAAGGTCACGCCCTTGGCGTAGCTGGACGACGACCAGTCGGTGAAACGGCAGCCCACGGCGATGATCACGTCTGCGGTGGACGCGACTTTATTGCCGCACAGGGTGCCGGTCTGGCCGACACTGCCGGCGAACAACGGGTGATCTTCCGGGAAGCCGCTCTTGCCGTTCCAAGTGGTGACCACCGGGATCTTCCAGGCTTCGGCCAGGGCGAACAATTGCGCGCTGGCTTCGCCGGTAATCACGCCGCCGCCGATCACCAGCACCGGGCGCTTGCTCAGTTTCAGCTCTTCCACTGCGCGTGCGGTGGCTGCCGGGTCCGGGAAGCACTTGCCGATCGGGGTGCGCTCTTCGAGGGCATGCAGGGTCACTTCAGCGGCCTCGGCCTGCACATCCATCGGGATTTCCAGGTGCACCGGCCCCGGGCGTCCGGTGACCATTGCGCTCCAGGCGCGGTGCATCATGAACGGCAACTCTTCAACACGGGTCGCCACCCAATGACGCTTGGTCACGGCCTCGGCGATTTTCGGGAAGTCGTTGTCGGTGTAGCGCTCCAGCTCCTGCAGCAAGCCATGGCCACGCATGTGGGTGGGTGGCCCGCCGGTGATCAGCATCAGGCTGGTGGAGTCGGTAAACGCGGTGGCCATGCCGATCACCGTGTTGGCGGCGCCGGCACCGATGGACGTCACTGCCGCCATCGGCTTGCCGCTCACCCGGTAGTAACCGTCGGCGAGGTGCACCGCGCTCTGCTCATGGAACACCTGGATGAACTTGAGCTTGGAGTCTTCTTCGAGGAAGGCGTCGGTCAGGGTCCAGATACCGTGGCCGGGAATACCGGCGACGTATTCGACGCCATAGTTTTTCAGGGTTTGAGCCACGATCTGGCTGCCGGTCAATTTAGTCATGACAGGACTCCTTGGGTTGATGAAACGGAGGGGGTTGCCTCGGCGGTACTGGCTGCACGCCCGCGTGTCGCCCAGTTCAGGCCTTGCTTGGTCAGGCGGCGGATATTCGGGTCGGCGAGGTTGCTGGTGTCGTGCCCGATGGAGTGATAGAACACCCGCCCAAGGCCCCACTGGCGCACCCAGGCCACCGGGCTGCGATGGCCGTTGAGCCAGGGGAAGGGGTTGCCGTCGAAGGTGGTTTCAGCCAGCACATGAATGTTCGGGTCGACCTGCATGTAGTACTGCTCGGACCGTACCTCGAAATCCTCGACGCCCTGGGTCACCTCGTGGCTGTGGTCGATGACGTTGACCTGGTACGGGTGGGGAAAGCCTTCGCCCATCGGGTGTTCGAGGAATGAGCCGCCGAGCACCCAGTGATATTTGAGGCTGGCGCGAAACGCCGCGCCTGCGCCGTGCCAACCCACCAGGCCGGTGCCGCTTTCGATCGCTTCCAGCAGGCGGTTTTCCTGGGACGCGGTGAGCGTCTCGGTAGTGACGGCGTTGTTCCAGCCGATCACGATCAGGTCATAACCGGTCAAGTCCCTGTCCAGTGTGAAGATGTCGGTGGACTCTTCGACCTCGAAATCCAGTTCCTGGAAAACGGTGCGCGCCCATGCCGCAATTTCGTAGGGGAAATGGCCGGGCCAGCCACCGAATAGATACAAGACTCGACTCACGGTTGATCACCTCTTTACGTTGGGTGTGATTGTTAGGTTATACGTATAACCGCTTATTTAACCTATCACTCCGAATCCCTAAGTCAATGGGGCTTACATGTTTTTCATCGGGGGTTATACGAATAACGTCAGCAGCTCGCCGCAGTGCTTCAACACTGCGTCTGTGTTGCGTCAGGTTGCGTCACCAATAGGGAGGCTGCGAAATTGCCCGGGGCAGGGGGGTAGGAAAAGATGGTTGCCAATGCCGGGGGCATGTCGCGTGCCCTCAAGAACCACCTGGAGCCACTGATGATTCGTTACCTGAAAACGCCTAAACCGGTCGAAGCCCAAGCCGAGATTGCCGCCCAAGTCCGCGATACCGTTGAGCGCATCATCGCCAACGTCGCCCGTAACGGCGATGCGGCCGTACGTGAATACTCGAAGCAGTTTGATCAGTGGTCGCCTGTATCTTTCCGGCTGAGCGACGAAGAAATTGCCGCCTGCGTGGCGAGCCTGTCCGAGCAGGAAATCGGCGATATCACCTTTGCCCAGGCCCAGGTCCGGCGCTTCGCCGAGGTGCAAAAAGCCTCGATGCACGATGTGGAAGTCGAGACCTTGCCTGGCGTGATCCTTGGGCATCGCAATATTCCGGTGAACTCGGTGGCTTGCTACATTCCGGGCGGCAAGTACCCGTTGCTGGCGTCGGCGCATATGAGCGTGCTGACGGCCAAGGTGGCCGGGGTGAAGCGCGTTGTTGCGGCCGCGCCGCCGTTTGATGGCAAGCCTCATCCGGCCATTGTGACGGCGATGTATTTGGCGGGTGCCGATGAGATCTATTGCGTGGGCGGGGTGCAGGCGATTGCTGCGTTTGCGTTGGGCACCGATACGTTCAAGCCGGTGGATATGATCGTTGGGCCGGGTAATGCGTATGTGGCCGAGGCCAAGCGTCAGTTGTTCGGCAAGATTGGTATCGACTTGATTGCCGGGCCTACAGAGACACTGGTGATTGCTGATGACAGCAGCGATGTTGAAATCATCGCTGCCGATTTGTTGGGGCAGGCGGAGCATGGGGTTAATTCGCCTGCGGTGTTTTTGACGAACAGTGCGGAGTTGGCGCAAACCCTGCCGGCGGAGATCGAGCGGCAGTTGGCGATCCTGTCCACCGCACCGGTTGCTTCTGTCGCCTGGCGCGACTATGGCGAAATCATCCTGTGCGACAGCGTCGACGAGCTGGTGCAGGAAGCCGATCGCATCGCCTCCGAGCACGTGCAGGTGATGACCCGCGATCCGTTGTATTTCCTGGAGCACATGACCAATTACGGCGCGTTGTTCCTTGGTGAGCGCACCAACGTTTCCTATGGCGACAAGGTGATTGGGACCAACCACACATTGCCTACCACCGGGACTGCGCGGTACACCGGCGGGCTGTGGGTCGGCAAGTTCATCAAGACGTGCACGTATCAGCGGGTGCTGACGGATGAGGCTTCGGTGTTGGTAGGGGAATACTGCTCGCGGCTTTGCGGGATGGAAGGGTTTGCGGGGCACAAGGAGCAGGCGGATATTCGGATTCGTCGTTACAAGAAGCACGGTTGAGGGTACATATCCGTTGTTTGGGTAACGGCGACTATTGGTTCCGCTCTTACAGCGGCTCACTTTTGAAGAGCGCAAAAGTAAGCAAAACGCTCTTGCCCCACCACTCGGCTCCTCGCTTAGGCTCGGAGTGCCCTCACTCCGGCTTTGGACCGTGGGCCGCCGTCATGGGCCATCCTTGGCCC
>NZ_JBSVWQ010000013.1:0-63263 GCF_054071215.1 Pseudomonas sp. SDO5522_S412
GGTAAATGTGGCAGCCACTGTGATTGAGTCAGCGTCACCTGGGCATCGGCGTCGGTAATCAGGAACGCCAGGCGCGCGAGCGGCAACTCCGGATCCAGCGGCAACCATGCGGCCCCGGCGTGCACCACGCCGAGCAAAGCCACGACCATGTCGACGGAGCGTTCCATGCACACCGGCACGATCGACTCGCGACCGATGCCCGCCGCGCGCAGGGCTCGGGCAACGGTTTGTGCGCGTTGGTCCAGTTCGGCGTAGCTCAGGCGTTGGCCTTCGAACACCAGCGCGGGCGCGTTGGGCGTCAACGCGGCTTGCTGGCTCAGGGCCGTGTGCAAGTTCGTCGGGCCGGAATATTTGCGCTCGGTAGCGTTCCACGCCCATTGCTGTTGACGCTCTGCGACGGTCAACGGCGACCAGTCACTCAAACGCGTCTGTTGTGCTTGCAGCATGCTTTCGAGCAGGGCTTGCCATTGCGCCAGCCAGCGCTCGGCGGTGGCCTGGGTGAACAATGCGCTACGGTATTCGAGCAGTACCGACAGGACCTCGCCGTCATGCACTTCCCAGTTCAGGTCGAACTTGGTGGCGTCGGCCGTCACTGCGCGTTCGCTCACTTGCAGCTGCGGCCACTGGCTGGCAGTGGTGTTGGCGTTCTGCATCACGAACAACACTTGGAACAATGGCGTCTGGCCGAGACTGCGTTCTGGCGCCAGGTGTTCGACCACTTGATCAAACGGCACGTCCTGATGCTGTTGTGCATCCAGTACGGTGTCTCGTACCTGCTCGAGCAAACCGGAAAAATCCAGGCCCGGCGCCAGGTCGGTGCGCATCACCAGGGTGTTGACGAAGCAGCCGATCAGCGGTTGCAACTCGGCCAGTGGGCGCTGGGCTACCGGGCTGCCGAAACGTACGTCGCGCTGGTTTGCGTAGCGCCCCAGCAGCAGTTGCGCGGCGCTGAGCAGCAGCATGTACAGCGTGGCCCCGCGTTGATGTGCGAACTGGCGCAGACGGCCGCTCAGTTCCGCAGGCAGTTGCAAGTGGACGGAGCCGGCACGCGGGTCAAGCACAGGCGGGCGTGGCTGATCGGTGGGCAGTTCCAACTGGTAACTGCCGTCTTCCAGCTGGGTACGCCAGTAGTTCAATTGGCTGTCGAACAGCGCCTGCTGGGCCGGCTCGCGCTGCCAGAGCGCGTAATCCGGGTATTGCAACGCCAGCCCCGGCAGGTTGGCGACGTGGCCCTGGCATTCGGCGCTGTAGCACTGGGCGAGTTCGTCGAGCAGGTTATGGGTGGAAGCGTCGTCCGTCGCGCAATGGTGCAACGTCAGCACCAGCAACGCCTGGTGGTTGCGCGAAAGCAAGGTGGCGCGAATCGGCACCTCGTTGGCCAGGTCAAAGCGCTGCGCGGTGGCGGCCTGGATCGCCGCGTCGGTCAGCTGTTGCCAGCGTTCATCGCTGACGGTATCCCACCGCGCCAGGCCGAGCGTCAGCTCAACCTGCGGCTCAATCACCAACGCCAACTCACCTTCATCCTCACGCACGATGCGACTGCGCAGGATTTCATGGCGCTGGATCACCGTGTTCAAAGCCGATTGCAGCGCTTGCACATTCAACTCGCCGTCGAATTGCACGGCGCTGACCACGTTGTATTCGCTGGCGCCGCTCAGCTGTTCGAGGAACCACAGGCGCTGCTGTTCGAACGACAACGGCAAGTGCGCCGGGCGGGCCGCGGGTACAAAGGTCGCGGCAGGTGTTTGCAGCGGTTGCCCCAACAGCGCAGCCAAGGCCTGCAACGTCGGGTGTTCAAACACCGCGCGCAGCGGCGGGACCGTGGCGAATTGCTGACGCAGTCGGGCAAACAGCACTGCCGCCAGCAACGAATGGCCGCCCAGGTAAAAGAACTGGCTGTCACGCCCAATGGCGCCCAAGGGTACGTTCAGCAGCTCGGCCCACAAGGCCGCCAGCTGGCGCTCGGCGTCGGTGCGCGGCGGATCTTCGGCGTCCGGTTCGGCCTGGATATCCGGCGCGGGCAGGGCCTTGCGATTGAGTTTGCCGTTGTCGGTGAGCGGCAGTTCGTCCAGCACCACAAAGGCCGACGGCACCATGTAGTCGGGCAGCGCAGCGCCCAGGCTGTTGCGCCAGGCATTCACCTCGCAAGGTTGATCGCAAGTGACGTACGCCACCAGGCGCTTGTCGCCTGGCACGTCTTCACGGGCCAGTACCACGGCCTGGCGCACGCCAGGTTGTGCGCCGATCAAGGCTTCGATCTCGCCCAGCTCAACGCGGAAACCACGGATCTTTACTTGGTGATCCATGCGCCCGAGGTATTCCAGCTGGCCGTCGGGCAGCCAGCGCACCAAGTCTCCGGACTTGTACATCCGCGCCTGCGGCAGCGGCGAGAACGGGTCGTTGATAAACACCTTGGCGGTTTGTTCGGCGCGGTTGAGGTAACCCAGGGTCACCCCGGCGCCGCCGATATGCAGCTCGCCGGGCACACCGACAGGCATCGGATTCAAGAACGCGTCCAGCACATAGGTGCGTACGTTGGCGATGGGCCGACCAATGATCGGGCGTTGCGGGAAGTCGTCCACCGCACACCCGGTGGCATCCACGGTGCACTCGGTCGGGCCGTAGGTATTGAAAAAGCGGCTGCCGCTGATCGACGGCAGGCGTTGCCAGAGCTGTGCGTCTACCGCGTCGCCGCCGAACAGCACGAAGCGCGGCAGGTAGGTTTCACCGCGGCGCACGCCGTCGGTTTCGAGCAGGCTCTTGAGTTGCGCCGGGGTGCATTCGAATGCTTCCAGGCGAGTTTCCTGGAAGAACTGCGCCAGGGCGGCAGGGTCGTAGCGCACGTCTTCCGGGGTCAGGTACAGGCTGTGGCCGTCGAGCAGCAGAATCAATTCCGCCACCGAGCTATCAAAGGCGAAGGAATAGTTGAAGCTGGTGCGCATCGGCTGGTCGGTGTAGCGGCGATACAGGCCATGGATCCGCGCCCAGGCCAAGTTGACCACCGATTTTTGGGTGACCAGGGTGCCTTTGGGCTTACCGGTGGAACCCGAGGTGTACATGATGTAGGCCAGGTCATCCGGGCCTGCCAGCGGTGCAGGGTTGCTCTCGGGCTGCGAGGCGAACAGCGCGGCATCGGCGTCCAGGCGCAGGCGTGGCAAGTCGCTGCCCAACTGTTCGAGCAGGCCTTGCTGGCCGAGGAACAGCGCCGGTTGCGCATCGTCGAGCATGTAGGCCAGGCGATCAACCGGGTAGCTCGGGTCCAGCGGCACATAGGCGCCACCGGCCTTGAGAATGCCGAGCAGGCCGACCAACAACTCCAGCGAGCGCTCCACGCACAACGCCACCGGGCGATTGGCGACCACTCCTTGTCCGCGCAGGTAGTGTGCGACTCGGTTGGCGCGGCGGTTCAACTCGGCGTAGCTCAGGCATTGGCCTTCAAAACACAACGCATCGCGCTGCGGCGTGCGTTCGGCTTGTTGCTCAAACAACTGGGCGAACGTCAGGTGCTGCGGCACGTCCATCTCGGTGCGGTTCCACTCGACCACGGTGCGCTGCCATTCGGCCGGCATCAGCAGCGGCAGGGCCGCCACCGGGCGTTGTGGTTCGGCGAGCATCTGTTCCAGCAGGTGTTCCAGGCGAGCGAGTGTCTGGCGCGCGCTGTCCTGGGTGAACAGGTCCAGGGCAAACATCAGCTCCAGCTGAATCGGTGCGTTGGCCGGGCACAGTACGTGCAGGTCCAGGTCGCACTCGGAGTGTTTGAGCGGCGTATCCAGGGCTTCGAAGGCCAGCCCCGGGAACTGCAGGCGCGACTCCATGGCCAGTTGCTGCGCGACCATCACTTGATACAGCGGCGCATGACTGAGGCTGCGCGGCAGTTGCAGGCTGTCGACCAGTTGTTCGAACGGCAGGTCCTGATGTTGCAGGCCTTCGCGCAGTCGGGAGGCGACCTGAGCGACCACGGCGCTGAAATCGGCCTGTGCGGTGAAGTCCGCGCGGATCGCCAGGTTGTTCAGCAAAATTCCCAACAGACCTTCGGTACCGGGTTGTTCGCGGTGGGTGACCGGTGTGCCGATCAACACGGTGGCGTCGCCGCTCAAACGGTGCATCAGCACCGCAAAACCTGCGAACAGCACGCTGAACGGCGTGGTGCCCAAGCGGCTGGCGAGGGTTTGCACGCGGCCACTCAAGTCGGCACTCAGTTCGCGTTGCACCAGGCCGGCGCGATAGCTCTGCACTGACGGCCGAGGATGGTCGGTGGGCAGGGCCAGCAGCGGGCTGGCGTCACTGTCGCGACGCTCAAGAGTGTGGGTCCAGTAATCGAGTTGGCGCTTGAGTTCAGCACCTTGCAGATGCTCCCGTTGCCACAGGGCAAAATCCGCGTATTGCAGCGGCAAGACCGGCAATTGCGCGGCTGCACCATTGCAGCGGGCTTGATACCCCAAGGCCAGTTCGCGCAGGGCGATGGTGGCCGACCAAGCGTCGGAGACCAGGTGATGCAGCGCGATGCCCAGCACATGTTCGTCCGGCGCGACCTTCAACAGGCGGGCGCGCAACAGCGGCGGTGCGGTCAGGTCGAAGGGCTGTTCAAAGGTAGCTTGCAGTGCGTTGAACTGCGCGCCCTCACGGGCTGTTGCGCCTAAGCCGGAAAAGTCTTCAAACGGGAGCGCAAAGTCCAGGGCTTCGCTGATGTGCTGGCTCGGTACGCCATCCACGCTGCGGATGCCGGTGCGCAGGATTTCATGGCGCACCAGCAAGTCATTCAGGCTGGCGTGCAGTGCTGCAACGTCGAGTTGACCCTTGAGGTGCAGGGCAAACGGGATATTGAACAGCGTGGTGCCGGGCGTCAGTTGCTCGATAAACCACAGGCGTTGTTGCGAGAACGACAGCGGCAACAACGCCGGGCGTGCCTTGGCATGCGGTGTGTCGAGGACGGCGGTCTGCGGTGCAGCGGCTCTTGCCTCACGCTCAGCGATGGCCACGGCCAGCAGCGCGACGGTCGGCTGTTCGAACAGTACACGCAGCGGCAGGTCAAGTTTGAACTGGCTGCGCAAGCGCGCGACGATCTGGGTCGCCAGCAACGAGTGGCCACCAAGGGTGAAGAAGTTGTCTTCCACGCCGACGCTGTCGCGGCCGAGCACCTCGGCCCAAGTCCGGGCGATGGCGGCTTCGCGCTCGTTACGTGGCGCGAGACTTTCACGGGTGCCAGCCTGCCAGTTCAATTGCAGCGCGGCCAAGGCTTTGCGGTCGACCTTGCCGTTGTTGTTCAACGGCAAGCGTTCCATGCATTCGAACGCTGCCGGTACCATGTACGGCGGCAGTTGGGCGCGCAGGTGTTCGCTCAGGCCGGTGCTGCCCAGTGTGTCGTCATGGGCCGACCAGTAGGCCACCAGCCAGGCTTCGCCTACGTTGTTCTCGCGCAGCAATACCGCGGCTTCACGCACGTTGGGGTGTTGGGCCAGGCGGTGTTCAATTTCGGTCAGTTCGATGCGATGGCCGCGCAGTTTCACTTGTTGGTCGCGACGGCCGAGGTACTCGATCACACCGTCGGCACGCCAGCGGCCGAGGTCGCCGGTGCGGTACAGGCGACCCTCGATTTGTGGGTGTTGGATGAACGCTTCGGCGGTGCGCTGCGGATCATGCAGGTAACCCCGGCCGACACCCACGCCGCCGACGCAGATCTCCCCGACCACGCCAATCGGCACCGGGCGCAAGGCCTCATCCATCACGTACAGGCGGTTGTTGGCCGTGGGTTGGCCGATGGGCATGTGGCTGACGTTGGCGTGCGGAGCTTCGGTAATCGGCTGGAATGCCACGTCGTCGGCGCACTCGGCCGGGCCGTAGGCGTTCATCAGCGCGATGTCCGGGAAGCGCGCGAACCAGTCGCGCGCCACGGTCGGCGGCAGCGCTTCCCCCGTGGGCAGCACCCAGCGCAGGTCGGGTAACTGCAAGTCGCACGGGCTTAGCGCGAGCAGGGTGCGCATCAGGCTTGGGACGATTTCCAGCACGTTGAGCCGTTCGCTGGCGAGCACTTGCAGCAGGCGTTGCGGGTCGTGGGCCACTTCATCCGGCAAGATATGCACGGTGGCGCCCAGGACCGGTGCGGCGAGGAATTGCCACACGGAAATATCGAAGGCCACCGAAGCCGTCTGTGGAATGCGGTCGTTGGCGCTGAGCCCCAGGGCCGGGACTTTACCGAAGATGTTATTGAGCATGCCGCGTTGCTCGATCATCACGCCCTTGGGCATACCGGTCGAGCCCGAGGTAAACAGCACGTAGGCCAGGCTGGCCGGGCCGCCGGCCAGCGCCAGTGGTGTGTCGTTGGGTGAGTTCCAGGCAGCCTCGGCGAACAGTGCCGTGGGCGCGTGGTCGAGGCCGCTGAGCAGTTGATCGAGCAGGCCACTGCAACCTTCACTCGCCACCAGCAGCGGGGCGCGGGAGAGGTTGAGGATCTCGCGCAGGCGCTCCGGCGGGTGATTGACCTCCAGCGGCAGCATCGCGGCGCCGGCCTTGAACACGGCGAGCATGCTTGTCAACAACGCCAGGCCTCGGGGGGCGACCAGCGCGACCAACTGATCCTCTGCGGCACCGGCTGCAATCAGCGCATGGGCCAGGCGCGTGGAGCGCTGATCCAGCTCTGCATAGGTCAGGGATTCACCGGCGCAGATCGCGGCGATCTGATCGCCACGCTTGGCAACCTGGGCGGCAAACAGTTCGGCGTAGCTTTTATCCAACGGAAAATCGTGGGGGTTGAGTGCCCACTCGCCGAGCAATTGCTGGCGCTCGTCTGCGGCCAGCAGCTCGAAGCTGCCCAACGGCGCTTCAGGCGCGGCCAGCATGCCGCGCACCAGGCTGGCCAGGTGGCCGAGCAGGCGCTGCACCGTTTCCGCTTCAAACCGTTCGCGGTCGTAGGACACGCGAATGCCCAGTTGCTCGCCGGGCAGAATCACTACGGTCAAGCCGTAGTGGGTGTGCACGCTGTGGTCCATGCCGTCGAGGCTGAACTCAAAACCGCCGTCCAGAATCTGTTCATCGATCGGCGCGTTTTCAAACACCAGGATGCTGTCAAACAAGGTTTCGCCACGGGGGAAGTCGCTCCAACCCTGAATGTCGGTCAGCGGCGTGTGCTCGTAGTCGCGCATCTCGACGTTCAGTCCCTGCAACGCGCTGAGCCAGTCGCCCAGCGTCGCCTGCGGATCGACGCTGACCCGCAGTGGCAGGGTGTTGATGAACAGGCCAATCATCTCGGCGACGCCGGTCAACTCAGCGGGACGCCCCGCCACGGTAACGCCGAAGACCACGTCACGCTGACCGCTGTAGCGTGACAACAGCAATGACCAGACACCCTGGAAAAACGTATTGGGGGTGATCCGGCGGTGACGGCAGAAGGTCGCCAGGGCCTGGGTTTCGTCCTCGCTCAGATGGATCAACTGGTCGGCCACCAGCACCGCGTCGGTGTAGCGGTCGCGGCTCACGCCGTTGTCAACGGTCAGCGGCGTTGGTGCGTTGAGCCCGCGCAACTGACCGCGCCAGAACTGCTCGGCTTTGCCTGCGTCCTGGCGTTGCAGCCATTGAATGTAGTCACGAAACGGGCGTGGGCTTTTGATCTGTGGCGTACGGTCGTTGCACAGCGCCTCGTAGACCTTGAGAAAGTCCACGGTCACCAGGGAAATGCACCAGGCATCCATCAAGATATGGTGAAAGCTGCGAATGAACTCATAGGACTCATCCGCCAGGCGCACCAGGCGGAAGCGAATCAGCGGTGGCTTGGACAGGTTGAAGCCGATTTTCTGCTCATCTTCGAGCACACCGCGAATCCGCGCTTCCTGCTCATGGGGCGCCAGGCCGCGCAAATCGAGGGTGTCCAGCGGCACCTTGACCTCGCGGTGAATCACCTGCACCGGTTGCTTCTGGGTTTTCCACTGGAAGCTGGCACGTAGCGAGGGGTGCAATGCCACGACTTGACGCCAGGACTCAAGGAATGCGCCTTCATCAATGGCCCCACCGATGCGGTAGCGATCCTGCATCAAATAAACGCCGGAGTCTTCATGCAGCAGGGAGTGGAACAACATCCCCTGTTGCAGCGGTGACAGCGGGTAGACATCTTCGATCGGATTGCTGGTGGTCTTGTCGGTGGTCATTCAAAACGTCCTGCAGAAAAAGGGGCAACGGCGATACGCGCGGCGGTTACAGGTCGGCGTCGTTGAGCTCGGCCATCAACGCGTTAAGCTCGTCTTGCGACATGCCGGAGGCACTGAACTCGGCACTTTCGGGTTCGACGTGACGGGCCTCCAGCGGCTGCGCGACGTCGGCCATGGCCGCGATGGTCTGATGTTCGAATACATGCTTGGCCGACAGGGCAACACCTTGTTCGTGGGCCTGGGCCACCACTTGCAGGCTAAGGATTGAGTCGCCGCCCATGGCAAAGAAACTCTCGGTGACACTGACGTTGTCGAGCTTCAAGACCTTGGCGACGATGGCGTGTAGCGTGGTTTCCATTGGCGTACGCGGGGCGACATAGGCGCTGTGGTCGAACTGGTCCGGGTCGGGCAGCTGGCGGGCATCGAGTTTGCCGTTGGGGGTACGGGGGAAGGCTGATAATGTCAGCACCCGCGTTGGCACCATGTACGCCGGCAGTCGCTCGCCGAGGTAGCGCTTGAGTGCTTCCGAATCCGGCGCGTAGCCATGGGCGGCGAGGACGTAGGCGACCAGGCGCTTGCCCGCGGGCTGGTCCTGCACGATCACAGCGGCTTCGCGCACGTCACTATGGCTGCACAATTGACGCTCGATCTCGCCGAGTTCAATGCGATAGCCGCGCAACTTGACCTGGTGGTCCTTGCGCCCCAGGAACGCCAGGCGCCCGTCGGCGAGCCAGCACGCCAGGTCACCTGTGCGGTAGGCGCGGGTACCGTCGGCCAGGGTGACAAAAGCCTTGGCGGTTTCCTCAGGCTTATTGCGATAACCGCGGGCCAGGGTCGGGCCAGCGAGCACGATTTCACCCGGTTCACCGATGGCGCTGACGATGTCGTGTTCATTCAAGACGCGCAGGTCCATGCCGGCAATCGGGCGGCCGATGGTTAATGCGCGGTCGGGGCTGAGCACATCGTAAGTCGCCCACACGGTCGCCTCAGTGGGACCGTATTCGTTGACCAACAGCGCGTGGGGCAGGGTGTTGCTGTGCTGGGCGATCAGGTGTGGCGGGCAGGCTTCACCGGCGACGATCCAGCATTGCAGGCTGGCAACGCTGCTAAGTTGATCCAGCAGCGCTTGATACAACGAGGGCAACGACAGGCCGTGGCTGACGCGGTGCTGGGCGATCAAGTGCGCCAGGCGAGGCATGTCCAGTTCTTCGCCGGGTGCCGGCAATACCAGGCGGCCACCTTGGGCGAGGGTCCAGAAGATACCGGCCACGGAGCTGTCGAAGGCAAACGAGGACAGCAACAGGTATGCGCTCATGGGCGCCTCATACGCCGCCATGCGTACCTGGGTGGAATAGCTCAAGGCCGCGTGAGTGATTTCGACGGCTTTCGGTGCGCCGGTGGAGCCGGAGGTGTAGATCAGGTACGCGAGGCTGTCGGCGCGGGGTAGCGGCAATGGCGGCAGGGTGTTGGAGGCGTGCAGGTCGTCCAGCACAAAGCTTTGCAGGCCGAATGGGACGCTGTCGGCCAACTCCGGGCTGACGACGATGTGCGCGATGGCACTGTCGGCGAGCATGTAGGCGCGGCGGTCCAGCGGGTAGCTCGGATCGATCGGCACATAAGCGCCACCGGCCTTCAACACGGCAAGCATGGCGACAATCGCGGCGTTGCTGCGTGGGAACAGAATACCGACCGGCACACCGGCACCGATGCCGGCAGCGAACAGTTGGTGTGCCAAGTGTGCAGAGCTTGCTTCCAGTTGCGCGTAGCTCAACTCGCCGTGCTGGTCGCTGAGGGCGATGGCTGTTGGCTGTTGCTGCACTTGGCGAGCAATCAGTTCTACCAGGGTCACCGCTTCAATCACCGGCGATTGCGCCTGGCTGGCGATGATGTGCGCTTGCTGCGGCCCGCTCATGGACAGGTGCGCCCAGGGTTGTTGCGGTGCGGCCAGAGCCGATTGCAGTAACTGCGCCCATTGCTCGGCCATACAAGCGGCAACCTCGTGGCTTAGCAGGTTGCGATCGTAGATGAGCTGTGCGTCGAGCTGGTCGGCGCCTTGGTGGACTTGCAGGCACGCCTTGGCCGGGTTCATCACCGCGCTGGCGTCGCGTTGGCGCGCATCACTGGCTCGCCAGGCGTAGGCATAACCGCCCTTCAACTCGTGGGTGTAATAGTCCTGCCAGCCTGCGGCATGCTCGATCACGGCGTTGATCTGGCGGCTTTGTTCCAGCAAGGTCGCCTGGGCTTGCAGATCGATGCGCACGGGCAGGGTTTGCTCGAACAGGCCCAAGGCGCTGTCGAGTTCCGGGCCGCGACTGGCATGGATCAGGGTGATCGGCACCTGCTGTTGGCCAGACAGACGACCGAGCAGCACGGCCCAGGCCGCCAGCATCAGCTCGCAAGTCAATGCCGGGTGGACGGGCAGGTTGATGTCGATACGTTCCGGGCTGAAGCCACCGGAACGGGGTGTTTCCAGCGACAGCTGCAAGCTGGGCTGTTCGCTGTCAGCCGAAGGCTTCCAGAACAGCGCGCCGGGGTGCTCGGGCTCGTCTTCGGCAAGGCTCCAGCGCCACTCGGCGTAATCGGCGTATTGCAGGGTTTCGGACAGGTCCGGCGGGGTGTCTTGCAGCAGGGCAATTGCCAGCAGTTTCAGGCTGGTGAGGTCAAGATGACTGCTCGCTGCGGCCAGGTGCAGTACGTGCCCCTCGGTCAACTGCACCAGCGTTACGGTCAGTGGCGCAACCCAGTCAAGGGTGGTCAGGGCAACGCGCTGGTCTGCCGGGCTGAGGTGGCGCAGGTCCTTGGTCGCGACGGTCAGCGCGGCCTCGTCATGAATCACTTGCACCGGGTGGCGCAGGCCGGGCACCGGTGTCAGTTGTGTACGCAGGATCTCGCTGCCGCTGGCCATTGCTTGCAGGCGCTGGGTGAGGGTGTCGGCGTCTACCGCCTGGTCGATCGTCCATTGCAGTTGGCAACTGAACGTGTGTTCGGGTGCGTCGTTGAGGTGCGGGTAGAGCGACGCCTGTTGCGGTGAGATTCGAAAGCCTTGAAGTCCGTTCATGTTCAACTCAACTGCAAAAAAGGGGTGGATAGCGGTCAGACAGCCACGTCGCTGGACAGCAAGGCCTCGGCCATGCCGGTCATGATTGCGCGGTTGCCGGTAAAGGGTTCACGACCGTGCACCGCGAGCATGTTGTCGATAAACAGCACGTCGCCTTGTTGCCAGGAGAAACGCACCAGTGAATCCAGGTAGGCGGCGCGCAGCGACTCCAGCACCTCTGGCTCGATCGGTGCGCCGTCGCCATAGAAGGTGTTGGTCGGCAGGTCGAGGTCGTTGAAGTTGCTTTGCAGCGAATCGCGCAGGGCCGGCGGCAGGGTGCTGATGTGAAAAAAGGTCGCGTGGTTGAACCAGACCTCTTCGCCGGTACGCGGGTGACGCACCACCGCCGGGCCGCGTTGGCGGGTGCGCAGGCGGTTGTTTTCTTTCCATTCCACTTCGATGCCGACGCTGGCGCAGTAGGCTTCGACTTCGCTGCGGTCGGCGGACTGGAACACGCTTTGCCACGGCAGGCCGAAACCGTCGCCGTAATTGCGCACGTAGAGCACGCCTTTTTCACGAAAGCGCGCTTCGATGTCGGCGCTGATCCTGGCCTTGACCGCGCGGGTTGAGCCGATCGGCGTTTCACCACCGGTCTCGGACGGCAGTTGGCAATAAAAGAACAGCCGCAGCGGGAAACGCGGCGAATAGGAATGTTCGTTATGCGGGAAAATCATCTGGTCGGCCGGGTAGTCGGTCGAGGTATAGATATTGCCGCCGACCCGCGTACGCGGTGAGGCGCGGAACATGTATTCCAGCGCGCCGGGCGACAGCGCAGCGATGACCTGATCGAAGTGTTCCACCGATGCGACGTCGAAACCGCGGAACAGCAGGGCGCCGTATTGCAGCAGTTTCTGTTCCAGGGCTTCGCGTTCGCCGGTGGCCCAGGCCACCAGGTCGACACCGTTGACTGCCGGCTCGATGACCAGCGGCAAGGCGTGATCGGGGCTGAGCAGGCGCTCGCTGACCAGTTGCTGGGGAGCGACGTTCATGGCTTTGCGGCGCACACCCCCCAGTGTGCGTGCGGCTG
Organism: Pseudomonas sp. SDO5522_S412; assembly: GCF_054071215.1. Lineage (NCBI taxonomy): Bacteria > Pseudomonadati > Pseudomonadota > Gammaproteobacteria > Pseudomonadales > Pseudomonadaceae > Pseudomonas > Pseudomonas sp. SDO5522_S412. Next base: position 12,263 of record NZ_JBSVWQ010000013.1, read on the forward strand.
GGGGCACGATAGGCATACAAGCATCCACCTTGATCAAAGGGTCAGTGAGCGACGTTTGGTTTGCAGCAACTGGCTGCGACCGGCGAGGGCTTGGGATTGCTGGCGTTCATTGCGCAAAGCCTGATCCCAGGTGTCGATGCGTTGGGCCAATGCAGTCAGCGGCTCATCCAGCAGGTCGCGAGCTTCGTCGAGCAGGCGCGTCCACAAGTGTTGCAGGCGTTCGGCGCGTGCCTGATCGAAGTATTCCCCGCGGTATTTGAGCGTGGCGTCGATGCCGTGGCTGGCATGCACCAAGTCGAGCACCAAATGGAAGTCTCCCGGCGCCTGCGCGACGTCCACAGCCGTCAGCTGCGCCCCGGCAAGAGTGGTTGGCTCGACTCGCGAAGGTTGATAGTTGAGCTTGACCTGGAACAGCGGTGAATGGCCGGGGCGGCGTGTTGGCGCCAGCGCCGCGACGACCAGATCGAACGGCAGGTCTTGGTGGGCATACGCCAGGCGGGTCTGATCACGCACGTGCGCGAAAAAATCGGCCAGCGTGCCGTCCTCGCCGACCTCGCAGCGCAGGGTCAACTGGTTGACGAAGAAACCGATCATCTCGTTGTGCGCGGCCAGCGGGCGGCCGCTCACATCCGTACCCAGCAGGAAACGTTGCTGGCCGCTCAATTGCTTGAGCACCAGTTGATAGCTCGCCAATAGCAGCATGAACAGCGTCATGCCCTGTTCACGGGCGACACCGGCCAGGGTGTCGCATGTGGCTTGGGGCAGGCTGAAATTCACGCTGTGTTCGGTGTGTGTGGTGCCGCTGCCGCCCAGCTCCAGGGTTTGCGGCATATCGGCCAGGTGTTCGCGCCAGAAGTCCTGGTGGGTAGCGATGCGTTGAGCTGTCCAGTGCGCGGCTTCCCAGCGGGCGAATTCGAGGTACTGCTGCGGTGCGTCATCGGTGGCCTGAGTCGACAATTCAGCCAGTAGCAGTTGCGCGGAACGGCCATCGAAGGCGATGTGGTGCAGGGTCAGCAGCAGATCGTGCTGGTGATCGTGGCTGATCAGGTGGGCGCGCAGCAGTGGGCCTTGCTTGAGGTCGATCGGGGTCGCGTGCTCCTGGGCCAGGCAGTCCGCTAGATGATCGTGGAGGATCAACGGCACGTTGCTGGCCGCCAGCACCTGTTGCTGCGGGCCATCAACGCTATCGTGGTAGATCGTGCGCAGCACGCTGTGGCGCTCGACCAGGGCACTGAGCCGTTGCGACAACAGCGCCTTATCCAATGGGCCGTGCAGCTTCAGTTGCAATACCAGGTTGTGGTGGGTGTCCTGCGGGTTCAATTGATGCAGGAACCACAGGCGGCGCTGGGCGAAGGATTGGCGGCTATGGTGAGTAGTCGCGTCTGATTCGGGGCTGGCAATGGGCATTGGCGTGCCGAGGTACACCCGCAGCGCCTGCGCCCATTCGGCCAGGCTTTGTTCGCCGAACAGGCTCTGGGTGTCGAGGTTCCAACCCAGGTCGCGGTAAAGGCGGGCGGCAAAATCGGCGATGCCGATGGAGTCCAGCCCCAATCCGATCAGGCTGAGTTCAACGTCGACCGTGAGGTACGGATTGACCTCGTGCAAGACCTGCTCCAACCACTGACGGCAGGCAGACAGGCTCGGTTGCTCACGCAATTGCTCGGCCTCGATCCGTTCCACCGGCGCGCTTGCTTGCCCGCCGCTCTGGGCGATGATGCTCAAGGTGCCGGCCGCCAGTTGGCTACGTGCGCCTTGACGGGCGATCTTGCCGCTGGTGGTCATCGGAATGGTGCCGGCTTGCACCAGCACAATCTGGTCGATACCGCAGTCGGCCGCTTCACGCACGGCGGTTTGCATCGACGCGAACAGCGCCGGGTGATGCGCCGGGTCAACGAACTTGCGCTGCGGTTCGGCAACGATCACTAGTTTCTCGCGGCCCAGCAGCGGGTCCATCTGCGAGAAGGCGGCGATGCGCCCGGTGCGGATGCCCGGCTCGCTGTCAGTGATCGCAAACTCGATATCGTGGGGGTAAAGGTTGCGACCGTTGAGTATCAGCAGGTCTTTGAGGCGCCCGCAGATGACGATCTGACCTTCATGCATGAAACCCAGGTCACCGGAGCGCAGGTAATGGCCGGGTTCACCGACTATTTGCGCCTCAAACGCGTAGCGGCTGGCTTCGGGGTTTTTCCAGTAGGCCTCGGCGTTGCTCGGGCCTTGCAGCCAGACTTCACCGATGCGGTCCGCGGCGCAGCGTTCGTGGGTGTTCGGGTCCGCGATGGCGACAGCGTGAAGCGCTTGCGGGTAGCCACAGGCGACAAATTCAACCGCAGCAGCGTCGCCGGACGCCAGGGTGACCTGGCCGGTTTCCAGTACGCTTTTGTCCAGGCGCAACACCACCGGCAGCTTGTTCGCAGGTGTTGCGCTGACGCACAACGTGGCTTCGGCCTGGCCGTAACCGGGGCTGATGGCCAAGGGGTTGAGACCGCACGCGGCAAAGCGTTGGGTGAAGGCGTCGAGCGTGCCGGGGTGGATCGGTTCGGCGCCGTTGATTGCATGCTGCCAGGCGCTCAAATCGAGCTGGGCGATAAGGTTGTCGCTGACGACGCGGTGACACAGGGCATAGGCAAAGTTCGGCGCGAAACTCGCGGTCGCGCGGTAGCGGCTCAAGGCCTGCAGCCAGGTGGACGGTGCATTCACGAAGGTTTGCGAGGCCATCAGGTAGCACGGCATGCCGCTGTAGAGCGGGGCGAGTACGCCGCCGATCAGGCCCATGTCGTGGTACAGCGGCAGCCAGTTGACCATGGCGCCGTGCTCATCGAAACCGTAGGCCTGGCGCATCAATTCGACGTTGGCGATCAGGTTGCGCTGGCGCACTTCGACGCCTTTGGGCGTGCCGGTCGAGCCCGAGGTGTATTGCAGGAACGCGACGGTAGCGCCATTGACCGACGGCCGTTGCCACTGGCTGGGCGCCGGTGTGCCGAGGTCTTTGACGGTCAACACCTCGACGCGGTTTTCCACCAGTTCGCGCAGACTGTCGCAATGTTCCAGCGGCGTGAGGATCAGCGCTGGCTGCGCGTCGATCACCACATTGCGCACACGGTCCAGATGCCGCGGTTTACGCGACGGCGGCGGGAACAACGGCACGGCGATCAGCCCGGCATATAAGCAAGCGCAGAACGCTCGGGCGTAGTCGAGGCTGCTGGGCAGCATCAACAGCACGCGGTCGCCTGGGCTGCAACGCGCCTGCAAGGCGGCGGCCAGGGATTGCGACTGCTCGTGCAATTGGGCAAACGTCAGGGTTTCGCCGATCTCGACGCCGTCGGGCAGGAAGTGCAAGGCAGCACGCTGTGGGAAGTGCAGGGCGTTAGCCTCCAGCACTTCGATCCAGTGATTGAATGCAAACATGGTGGGATTTACGCCATGGCCACGATGACTTTACGGTCACCGGTATAAGGATTGCGCCCGTGGGCGACCAGTCGGTTGTCGAGCATCAGGATGTCGCCGGGCTCCCAGGGGAAGCTGACGGCGGTCTGGTCATAGACCGCACGCACCGTATCGAGCATCGCATCGGGGATCGCCGAGCCGTCACCGAAATACACATGGCGCGGCAGGTTCTCTTCACCGACGGCCGCCAGCAGGCTGGCACGCACACCGGGTTCAATGGCCGAGACGTGGAACAGGTGCGCCTGATTGAACCAGACCCACTCACCGGTCTCGGGGTGCTGCAGCACGGCGGCGCAGCGCTGGCGGGTGCGCAGGTCGCCGTCAGCTTTCCATTCCCACTCGATGTTGTTGTCCTGGCAGTAGCGCTCGACCTGGGCGCGGTCTTCGGTGTTGAACACCTTTTGCCAGGGCAGATCGAGGGCGCCGCTGTAATTGCGCACATAGAGCAGCTCACGGCTGGCGAACGCTTCGCGAATCTCGGCCGGCATGCGCTGGTAGATCAGGCGGCTATCGCAAATCGGCGTTTCGCCGCCGGTTTCACTGGCCTTGATGCAGTGGAACCAGATGCGCGCAGGCCAGGGCCGGGTATAGGCCTGTTCGTTGTGCAGGGGGATGAATTGGTGAGCCGGGTATTCCGTCGAACTGTAGACCCCGGCGAACACTTTGCTGCGCGGGGTGGAGCCGAATTCGTAGCTGGCCAATGGCGCGCCGAAGCTGGCGGCGAAACGCTTGAAGTCGATGGGCGTGGCGACATTGAAGCCGCGAAACAGCACACCGCCCGCCGTACGCAAGCTGTCGTCGAGGCTGTCGCGGATCGACTGTTCGAGCGCATGGATCGACTGGCCCGGGCTGGCTTGCACGCGCCTTGGCAGAACGGCTGCGCCAGGGGCTTGATCCATGATTGAAACAGGCTCCGAACGTCCGTTCGGGTGTTCGATTGAAGTCATCCTTTGCACATCCTGTTTGTTTTTTTTGGCTCTGTAGCGACGTGACAGCAGGCCGTGAAAACTGGGCAGTGGCCTCGATGAAGCTTTGCAACGAAATGCTTATATCTCGTTACATGTGGTCATACTAGGTGTTAATGAGATGGATTATCAATACTATTCCTTTAATATTTTTTTTCGTCTAGACTCCGGCCCCGCTGGGGAAAAACAGCGATTTGCCAACGGATAAAAATACAAATAACTGCGGTAGGGGAGCGGGGCGTGAATTACAAAATTAATACACTTGCGTTGGCGGTAGGGTCTGCTATGTGCCTGTTGAACAGTGCATGGGCGGAGGATCAAACCTCGGCGGTGGAGATTGCGCCGATCACCGTCACTGGTGAAAAAATCAACCGCACACTTGAGCAGACCCAGTCGAGCGTCGCCGTTGTGACGGAACAGCAACTGCGCGACAAAGCCGATCACAACCTGATCGACGTGTTTGCCCGTACACCGGGTGTGTACAACCAGGCGGGCAACGAAAACTGGGGTATCCGTGGTGTGCCGGTGTCCGGTTTCGATGACCAGGGCCCGGCGACGCTGAACGGCGCAGTGTCGGTGTATGTCGATGGCGCGCAACAACCCAACCGTGCGTTGACGCTAAGCCCGATCGGCCTGTGGGACACGGAGCAGGTCGAGGTTTTCCTTGGCCCGCAGTCCACCACCCAAGGTCGCAACTCCCTGGCTGGTGCGGTAGTAATTCAGACCAAGAACCCGACCTTTGAACCGTCCTTCTCCGCCCAAACCAACATCGGCAACTACGGTGAACGCGGCGTGGCCGTGGCTGGCGGTGGCTCGATCGTCGACGACAAGATCGCCGGCCGTATCGCCATCGACACTCAGGACGGCGACGGTTATATCCGCAACACCACTAACCACGACGATGCCAACCCGCACCGCACCAGCAACTACCGCGGCAAGTTGTTGATCACGCCGAACGATGACACTGACGTGCTGCTGACCTACGCGCACAACGAACACCGCCAGGGCGACAACTCGATCACCCGCATCGGCGACAAGGTCCAGTATTACAAGATTGCCTCGAACACCAAGGCCTACGACAACCTTAACCAGGATACGGTGAGCGCGAAGATCGACTGGCGCCTCAACGAGGCCTGGACGCTGACCAACCTGACCACTTACACCCATTCGTCCTATACGGCGCGCAAGGACTTCGACCAGACCGCCACGGTGAATAACGAAATCCTGCGTAACCAGGCCGGCGACATGTTCAGCCAGGAACTGCGTTTGGGCTATACGTCCGACACCATCCGCAGTTTCGGCGGTGTGTACTACGGCCGTACCACCAACAGCTTCCACGACCGCCTGCTGTTCAATAACGTTCAGCGCGGCGCCGCCAAGGGCGATGTCGATATCAACAACGCCGCGTTGTTCGGTGAAGTGGACTGGGATTTCGCGCCGAACTGGACCCTGATCACCGGCCTGCGCTACGACTACGAAACCAACGATACCGACATCGAGCAGGATGACTTCTCCAGCCCTGGCAAGGTCAAGAAGACCTTCCACGCGCTGTTGCCGAAACTGGGCGTCGACTATCAATTCATCCCCGACCAGTACGTCGGTTTCATGGTGCAGAAAGGCTACCGTGGGGGTGGCGTCAACGTGCGAGCCGGTGGCGGTCACCAGGCTTACGATCCGGAATACACCACCAACTACGAGCTGTCGTACCGGGGTTCGTTCCTCGAGAAGAGCCTGCGCGCACGTGCCAACCTGTACTACACCGACTGGAAAGACCAGCAGGTCAGCGTGCTTGACCCGTCGGGTGATTTCTTCCTCGTCTACAACGCCGGTCGCAGTGACATCAAGGGCCTGGAAGTCAGCGTCGAGAAAGACTTCGGTGAGCAGTTGACCTTGAACATCGGCGGTGCCATCACCGACGCCAAGTACAAGGACTTCAATACCGGTGACGGCCTTGACCGCAGCGGCCAGCCGTTCCTGTACTCGCCGAAATACAAGATGTCTGTGGGCGGTACCTACCGTTGGAACGATCGCTTGACCCTCAACACCGACCTCACTTACCAGAGCACCGCGCCGTCTGACTTCGAATTTGACGCCAACGGCAACGTGAGCAAAGTGCGCCGCAGTGACAACTACGTCCTGACCAACTTCAGCACCGAGTACAAGGTGACCAAGAACGTCGCCGTGTCCGGCTACCTGAAAAACGCCTTCGGCAAGGAATACGTCACCAGCAACCGCATCGGCGACATCATCGATGTGGGCGCCCCGCGCACATTCGGCCTGGTACTGCGTTACGACATGTAAGTCGATGGGCGCAGGGGTGCGCATTCCCTGCGTCTGGTTTCAAGACTTTTGCTGCCTGGCGCGTTCGTGTCCAGGCAGCGCTGCTTGCTTCCAAACCCAGCCTCCATGGAGGACCTCATGAACGCTTTTTCGAATGCCACAACCGGTGGTGCGCAACAGCTACGCCTGTTGCACACTGGGCTGTCCCAACCTTACTGCCTGGACCTGACGCCGATACTCGAGCGCCAGCAACAGCAAGAATCCAACGCCCGCAGCTACCCACGACGCATCCCGCTGGTGCTTGAACGCGCCCATGGGATTTACGTACAGGACAGTCGCGGGCAAGTGTTTGTCGATTGCCTGGCGGGTGCCGGAACCCTGGCGCTGGGCCACAATCACCCGGTGATTATCGAAGCAATCACACAACTGATGGCCGCCGGTGTGCCGATGCACACGCTGGACCTGATGACGCCGGTCAAGGACGCTTTCGTTCAGGAAGTCTTCGGCTGCCTGCCGCCCGACTTTGCACGCAATGCCCGCATCCAGTTTTGCGGCCCCAGTGGGGCCGATGCGGTGGAAGCTGCACTCAAATTGACGCGCACCGCGACCGGGCGCCATTCGGTGCTGGCCTTCGAAGGCGCCTATCACGGCATGACCCTCGGCACCTTGGCCATCAGCGGCAACCTGTCCCCAAAAAATGCCCTCGGCGCGTTGATGCCGGGCGTGCAACGCCTACCGTACCCGCATGATTACCGCTGTCCGTTTGGTGTCGCCGGCGATCAAGGCGTGACCCTGAATGTGCGCTACCTGGAACACCTGCTCAACGACCCGGAAAGCGGCGTCACCTTACCGGCCGCGATGATTCTTGAGCCGATCCAGGGCGAAGGTGGGGTGATTGCCGCGCCGGATCGCTGGTTGCAGGAACTGCGACGCTTGACCCGCGCCCACGGTATCCCGCTGATTGTCGACGAAATCCAATGCGGCATTGCTCGCAGTGGCCGTATGTTCGGCTTCGAGCAATCGGGCATTACCCCGGATGTGATCACCCTGTCCAAGGCCATCGGTGGTGGCTTGCCGTTATCGGTCATGGTCTATAACGATTCGCTGGATGTCTGGCAGCCCGGCGCGCACGCCGGCACCTTCCGTGGCAATCAGTTGGCGATGGCGGCCGGTACGGCGACCTTGCGCTTCATTCGCGACAATGACCTGGTGGCGCACGCCGAGACCGTCGGCGCGCACTTGCGCAAACACTTGCAGGCGCTGCAGAGTGAATTCGCCTGGGTCGGTGACGTTCGCGGTCGCGGCCTGATGCTCGGCATGGAAATCGTCGACCCGCACGGGGTATCTGATGTACAAGGGCACCCACCGGTGGACACTGCGCGGGCCAAGGCTTTCCAGCAAGCGTGCCTCAAGCATGGGTTGATCGTCGAGCTGGGTGGGCGTCATGGAGCAACGGTGCGCTTCCTGCCGCCGTTGATCATCACCGAGCAAGAAATCGATTTTGTTGCGCAAATCCTGTTCCAGGCTGCCCACGCGATCACCACGCGGCCCTGATCGAGCCATGCCCGGTGCCTGCCAAGGGAATGGAAGGGCGCATTTTTCAGCGAAAGGACGACACATGCACAAGGCTGTATCGACACTGCTGTTTGCTGCGCTGACCCTGGGCGGCTGCGATGTTAGGCCGCTGCCCGTTGCTTCCAAGACGCTGCCGCCGCAGGTCAAGACCCTGACCGTACAACCCCGCGCCTTCGCCATGACTGCCGAATTACCGGGCCGCATTGAGCCGGTGCGCGTCGCAGAAGTGCGCGCACGGGTCGCCGGGGTGGTGCTGGCGCGGCATTTTGTCGAAGGCAGTGACGTCAAGGCGGGCCAGTTGCTGTTCAGCATCGACCCGGCGCCGCTCAAGGCCAAGTTAATGCGAGTTGAAGGTGACCTGGCCAGGGCCGAGGCGGATGTCTATCGCGCCAACGCCCATGTGCAGCGCTATACGCAACTGGTCGAGATCAATGCGGTCAGCCCGCAATTATTTGATGACGCGATGGCCGATCTCAAACGCGCCAAGGCCGACCGCCTGGCCGCAGAGGCCGACCGGGCCACCGCGCAACTCAATTTGGACTACTGCCAGGTGCGTGCGTCGATCAGTGGCCGCATAGGCCGTGCGCTGGTCAGCGAAGGCGCACTGGTCGGCCAGGACGAGGCCACACAGATGGCACGGATTCAACAACTGGACCCGATCTACGCCGACTTCACCCAGCCCGCCGAACAGGTCGTGGCGCTGCGCCAAGCCGTCGCCAACGGCCGCCTGGTGTTGACCGGGGAGGGCGCGGCCCAGGTCTCGTTGCAGGTCGGCAACCCGATGCAGACCCGCGCGGGCAAGCTGTTGTTCTCAGATATCTCCGTAGACCGCAGTACCGGCCAAGTCACTTTGCGCGGTGAGTTTCCCAACCCCGATAACGTGCTGCTGCCTGGCATGTACGTCAGGGTAGTGGCACCGGCCGGGGTGGACCCACAGGCGATGTTCGTGCCGCAGCAGGCGGTGCAGCGCGGCACTGACGGGCAGGCCCGGCTGATGCTGGTCGACGCCCAAGGCGTGGTGCAGGAGCGCATCGTCAGCACCGGCGCGATGCTCGGTCCCGACTGGCAGATCACTCAAGGCCTGAAGGCAGGTGAGCGGGTGGTGGTGGAGCGGGTCGACAAGCTCAGCGCCGGTAGCAAGGTCAGCGTTGTTGCTCTGGCTGCGCGACAGGCCGCAGACTGAGATGGCCGACTTCTTCATTGATCGTCCGAATTTCGCCTGGGTCATCGCGTTGTTTGTCGTGCTGGCGGGTGCGCTGACGCTCGGCCGTTTGCCCGTCAGCCAATACCCCGACGTTGCGCCGCCACAAATCAGCGTCAGTGCCAGCTACCCGGGTGCCTCGGCGCAGATCATCAACCTCAACGTCACCAGCCTGCTGGAAGAAGAACTCAACGGCCTGCCTGACTTGCTGTACTACGAGTCCACCAGTGCCAATGGCAGTGCAGACACCACCGTCACCTTTAAACCGGGCACTGACCCGGACCGCGCGCAGATTGATGTGCAAAACCGTTTGCAACGGGTGGTGGGGCGCTTGCCCCAAGCGGTGATCGAGCAGGGCTTGAAAGTCGAGCAGGTGCGCGCCAACTTTCTGATGATTTATGCCCTTTCGTACACCGACGAACAGCAGGATTCGGTCGGCCTGGCCGATTTTGCTGCCCGCGCAGTGAATAACGAAATTCGTCGTGTGGCCGGCGTCGGCCGCGTGCAGATGTATACCGCCGAGCGCGCCATGCGTATTTGGGTCGACCCGGCGAAGCTGGTGGGTTATGGCCTGTCGATGGCGGATGTGAGCAAAGCCATCGCGGCGCAGAACGTTCAGGTGCCGGCCGGCAGCATGGGTGAACGCCCGGGGCCGGTGGACCAGCAGATTACCGCTACCGTCATGGTTCAGGGCCAGTTGGAGTCGGTGGAGGCGTTTGGCAATATTGTGCTGCGTGCCAATGACGACGGCGCCAGTGTGCGAATTCACGATGTGGCGCGGGTGGAACTGGGGCGCCAGGACTACCGCTTCGATGCCCGTCTGAACGGCAAGCCCGTGGCGGCCATGTCGGTGCAACTCGCGCCGGGTGGCAATGCGTTGCAGACCGCGCAGGCAGTCAAGGCGCGTCTGGACCACCTGTCGAGCACCCTGCCGAGCAACATGCGCTTTAGCGTGCCGTACGATACGGCGCCCTTTGTCCAGGCCGCGATCAAGCAGGTCGTCTACACCTTGATCGAAGCCATGGTGCTGGTATTCCTGGTGATGTGGCTGTTCTTGCAAAAGCTGCGCTACACCTTGATTCCGGCGGTGGTCGTGCCGGTATGCCTGTCGGGCACGCTCGCAGTAATGGGGGTGTTGGGCTTTTCCATCAATATGATGACCCTGTTCGGCATGGTCCTGGCCATCGGCATGCTGGTGGACGACGCCATTGTCGTGGTGGAAAACGTCGAGCGCTTGATCAACCAGGAGCGCCTGTCACCCCAAGACGCGACCCGCAAGGCCATGGGCCAGATCAGCGGCGCCATTGTTGGCATTACACTGGTGCTCTCAACGGTATTTTTGCCACTGGCCTTCATGGGCGGTTCGGTGGGCGTGATCTACCAGCAGTTCGCCCTGGTATTGTCGGTATCGATTCTTTTCTCCGGGTTCCTCGCGCTGACCCTGACGCCGGCGCTCTGTGCGGCATTGCTCAAGCCTTTTGATCCGGCACAGCGGCTGAATGGGTTCAACCGACACTTTGACAGGTTGACTGCACACTATGAGCGCATCGCCGGCAGCTGGGTGCAGCGGGGCACTCGCAGCGTGTGTCTGTACCTGTTGTTGCTGGCGGTGCTGGTGTTTGCCTACCACCGCTTGCCATCCTCCTTCATTCCCAGTGAGGACCAGGGCTACACCGTCACCGATATCCAGTTGCCTCCAGCGGCCTCCGCAGCGCGTACCGAAGTGACGGTGAACGCGTGGGAGCAATATGCCCTGGCACAACCGGCCACCCAACAGGTGCTGAGCATTCTGGGCTTCAGCTTTTCCGGCGAGGGAGCCAATGCCGCCTTGTCGTATATCAGCCTCAAGGACTGGTCGGTTCGCGGGGCCGACCAGGCCAGTCGCGCCGTGGCACAGCGCGCAACCCAGGCCTTTGAAGAGGTCAGCGACGGCACCGTATTTAGCACGGTGCCGCCGGCGGTCGATGGTCTTGGTACGTCTGCCGGCTTCGAACTGCGCCTGCAAGACCTGACCGGTCACAGTCACGCCGAGCTGCTGGGCGCCCGCGCGCAACTGCTCGCTGCCGCAAAAGAGTCCCCGGTGATCGGCAGCCTGCGCGATGAAGGCCTGTCGGACGCGCCGCAGATAAAAGTCGACATCGACCGGGAAAAAGCCGAGGCCCTTGGTGTGAGTTTCGATGTGGTCAGCGCTGCGTTATCGGCGGCCCTCGGTTCACAGCAAATCAACGAATTTGCCAACCAGGGGCGTATGCAGCGCGTGATTGTCCAAGCTGACGGCGGTAGCCGCCAGACACCCGAAGCGCTGCTGCGCCTGCAAGTGCTCAACCGGCAGAACACGCTGGTGCCCCTCGAAGCCTTCAGCCGTTTTGAATGGCAAGTCGGCCCGCTGCAGATCGTGCGTTACAACGGCTCGCAATCGCTGCGCTTTACCGGTGACGCCGCGGCTGGCTACAGCACCGGCCAGGCCATGCAGGTATTGCAGAACATCGCGGAGCAACTGCCGGGCGGTTTCAGCCTGGAGTGGGCCGGGCTGTCGCTGCAGGAGCAACAATCCGGTGCCCAGGTGCCGCTGTTGATGGGATTATCACTGTTGACGGTCCTGCTGGTACTGGTGGCCTTGTATGAAAGCTGGGCGATACCGTTTGCCGTGCTGTTGATCGTACCGGTTGGCGTGCTGGGGTCAGTGGCGGCCGTCACCATCATGGGCATGCCCAATGACGTCTATTTCAAGGTGGGTTTGATTACCATCATCGGCCTGTCGGCGAAGAACGCGATACTCATTGTCGAGTTTGCCAAAGAGCTGCACGCCCAAGGCGCACGTCTTGCAGATGCGTCGGTCCAGGCTGCACGCCTGCGCTTTCGCCCGATCATCATGACATCACTGGCATTTATCCTGGGCGTAGTGCCGCTGGCGCTCGCCACCGGGCCGGGCGCCGCCAGCCAGCAATCGATTGGAACTGGGGTGATTGGCGGAATGCTCGCGGCGACAGTGCTGGGCGTGTTGTGGGTGCCAGTGCTATTTGTAACGGTGATGGCGGTTTCTCAAAGACTCTCGGGGTCGCCAAAAAACATTTGGACTGGGCTCTAGGATGGGATTTTTAGCTCGAAAAATCTAAAATATGCCCCCAGTTTTGCCCCCATTCACAGCGGGTGTGCGAGCGATCGCGAATGGCGATTTCTGACACGGACTTCGGTGGCCGTGGCTGGTATTCAGTGCGCCTCCGTATCTGGCCAGTTCGTGGTCGTTTGGTAAAGGGACAGGTGCTGTGAGTGGATAGCCTACTCCGACTTTTTTGGGCCGCCTTCGGGATGTCTGGCTTTCTACCGTTGGGCACGATAAAACGCCAACCCAATCGAGCGTGATGAAAAGGTCACTTTCTTGCCCAGGCCAAACTGGATCGAATCTGCTCGTTCCGATTCATTTAGGAATAGGCTCAACCTTTCAGGCAAAGCAATGCCTCAATCTTGTTTACCGCTGGAATCAGTTCTGCGATGAGCTGTTCAGCTCGTTCGGTCGGAACAATCCCTCTCCCGCACCGGGTAAATAACGGATCTTCGAATTTACGGCGCAGCCGCATGAGTGACCCACTTACGGCTGGCTGGCCAACGCTTAGCAATTTTGCTGTTCGCGAGACGCTACGTTCGCGATACAGCAGTATGAAGACCACAATCAGGTTCATGTCGAAGTTGGCAAAATTATCTTCGTTGATACTCATAGGGCTTTCCTCCCGAGCGGGGTATCTTCGGCGGCGCAGGGCGTTCTCGCTCCTCGCGTAGATCGCGCTGTTGTTCTCGCCGTGATGCCTGCTGCTTTTTGATTCTTCGGATGACTCTGGTACGGGGCATGAAAAAACGCCTGAATTTCAGCCGATCGCCGTCCCTGGCCAATCTGCTGAGAGCGGGTATTAGCGGTTGGAAGTCGTCACACCGTTTTTGCTCCAGCCACCTCCAAGAGCCTTGTAAAGCTGCACTTGGCTATCGAGTTGCTGCAGACGATCGGTCAGCAATTGCTGGCGAGCCGAGAACAACTCACGCTGGGCGTCGAGCAACGTCAGGTAGTTGTCGACCCCCTCGTCATACCGTTGCTTCGCCATCTCGTAGTACTCCTGACTGGAACGCACCAGATCACGCTGCGCCTGGAGCTGGCCGTCATACGTGCCGAGCGCAGCCAGTCCATCGGCGACTTCTCTGAAAGCGGTCTGGATACTTTTCTCATATTTGGCTACACGGATGTCTTTCTGGATTTGTGCGTAGTCCAGGCTCGCTCGCAGCCGCCCCCCGTTGAAGATCGGAATGTTGATCTGCGGCGAAAAGCTCCAGTTGCCTGATCCGCCTTTGAACAACCCATCAAGTTCTGCACTCGTAGTTCCCGCTGTTGCAGTCAGACGTATGCTTGGGAAGAACGCTGCTCGGGCTGCGCCGATGTTGGCATTGGCTGCCAGCAAGTCGTGCTCGGCTGCGCGGATGTCAGGCCGTTGTTGAAGGAGCGTCGCGGGTAAGCCTGCTGGGATCTCGGCAAGAACGTCTCTGCCCAGCGGCGCATCAGTGACCCAGGAGGGGAGCTGGGCTCCCAGCAGTAATTGCAATGCGTTGGAGTCTTGGGCGACTTGGCGGGTGTACAAAAACATTTGTGCCCTCGCGCCATCCACAAGCGTTCGCGCCTGGCGAACGTCCAGTGCCGATGCCGTGCCCGCCAGATGGCTGGCATCAATCAGCGAAAGGCTGTTGCCATAGCTGTCCAGCGTGGCTTGTGTGACCTTCAGCAAAGCCTGATCTGTTCTCCAGGTGATGTAGGCCGTTGCGACGTCTGCAATCAAGCCAATCTGCACACTGTGTTGGGCTTCTTCTGTTACCAGATAGTTTTCCAGCGCACTGCGCTCAAGGCTGCGAACGCGACCGAAGACATCCAGTTCGTAAGACGTAATCCCGACGTTCAGGCCATATTGGCTCTCGATCCCGGCTTTGCCTGTGGTGGAAAGGTCTGACGGTACGCGTTGCCGGGAGCCGTCAGCATTCACATCCACAGACGGGAATAACTCGGAGCGCTGGATCCTGTACTGAGCACGGTAGGCCTGCACGTTCAGTAAGGCTTGGCGCAGGTCTCTGTTGTTGATCAGCGCGGTCTCGATCAGTTGGCTCATTGCCGGGTCGCGAAAGAATTGCTTCCACCCAGAAACTGCGTTGATCTGCGCGCTGCTCCCCTTGATCTGGTAAGCAGGACCTTGTGGCCATTGATTCTGTACCGGCGCCGCAGGCTGGATGTATTCAGGGATCAGAGAGCATCCCTGAAGCCCGAAGCCAACGATAAGCGCAAAGGTGAAGTGGTTCAGTCTCATGCTTGTTCTCCTTCAACCACTTCGCTTTTGGCCGTTTTGCTGAACAGCTTCATCACCACGACGTAGAACAGCGGGACGAAGAAGATGGCAAGGAAGGTTGCGGCCAGCGTGCCGCCAACGACGCCAGTGCCGATGGAGTGCTGACTGCCGCTGCCGGGCCCATGGGCTCGGGCCAAAGGCAGGACACCCATCACGAAAGCAATTGACGTCATGATGATCGGGCGCAATCGCAGGCGAGCAGCTTCAGTGGCGGCTTGAATCAGCGTGCGCCCTTGATGCTCGTAGAGATCTTTGGCGAACTCAATGATGAGGATCGCGTTTTTGGCGGCGAGGCCCATGGTGGTGAGCATCCCCACCTGGAAGAACACGTCGTTCGATAGGCCGCGCAACAGCGTTGCAGCAACCGCGCCGAGTACGCCCAGCGGCACAACCAACATCACCGAAACGGGCACCGTCCAGCTCTCGTAGAGGGCCGCCAGACACAGGAACACGATGAGAAGTGAGAGCACATAAAGCGCAGGCGCCTGGGAGCCGGCCTGCCGCTCTTCATAGGATAGTCCGGTGTAGGCCATCCCGACGCCGGTAGGCAACTGAGCGGCAACACGCTCGACGGATCGCATGGCATCACCGGTGCTATAACCCGGCGCGGGTTGCCCAAGAATTTCGATCGATGGGATGCCGTTGTAGCGTTCGAGCTTGGGAGAGCCATAGACCCATTTGCCGGTCGCGAACGCCGAGAAGGGAACCATGTTGCCCTTGGCGTTACGCACGTACCATTTGTCGAAATCCTCAGGCGAGAGACGGGAGTCCTCGTTACCTTGAACATAGACTTTCTTCACCCGGTCGCGATCAATGAAGTCATTTACATAGGCGGAGCCCCACGCAACGGACATGGTCTGGTTGATGTCTGCGATCGACACTTCAAGGGCCCGAGCCTTCTCATTGTCGATGATGACCTGGTACTGGGCTTCATCATTCATGCCGTTGGGCCGGGTCATGGCAAGAACAGGGTCTTGCGCAGCGAGTTCGAGAAACTGGTTGCGCGCAGCCATGAGCGCGGTATGTCCAACCCCCGCGTTATCCTGCAGGAACATATCGAAACCTGTGGCGTTACCCATCTCCAAAATAGCCGGGGGAACGACAGCAATGACGTCGCCTTCCTTGATGCTGGCAAATCGTGCCTGAGCGCGTTTTGCGACGGCAAACACCGAGCGCTCAGGATCTCGACGTTCTTCGTACGGGCGCATGTTGACGAAGACCAGCCCGGAGCTCTGCCCGCGTCCAGCGAAGTTGAAGCCATTGATGGTGAACGACGACGCAACGCTGTCCTTCTCATCCTTAGCCAGGTAGTCGCGAACCTCGGTAAGCACTTCTTCATTGCGCTCAGAACTGGCGTTTGCCGGCAACTGAACCTGCACGACGAATACCCCTTGGTCTTCATCCGGAAGGAATGAACTCGGCACTTTGGTGAAGAGCAAAACCACCCCGCCAATCAAGACCAGGTACACGAGCATGAACAGCCCACGCCGGCCAAGCATGGCGCTGACACCCGATTGATAACGTTGCGTGTTTCGCTCGAACGTGCGGTTGAACCAGCCAAAGAATCCTTTCTTCTCACCTGCACCCGCTTTATGAGGCTTGAGCAGTGTTGCGCAGAGTGCCGGGGTAAAGATCAAAGCGATCAGTACCGAGAACCCCATCGCGGAGATGATTGTGATCGCGAACTGGCGGTAGATGATGCCGGCCGATCCCCCAAAGAAAGCCATGGGCAGGAACACCGCCGAGATCACCAGCCCGATACCCACCAATGCGCCGGAAATCTGGTCCATCGACTTGCGCGTCGCCTCCTTGGGCGAAAGATGCTCCTCAACCATCAAGCGCTCAACGTTCTCCACTACAACGATCGCATCGTCCACCAGCAGACCGATCGCAAGTACCATGGCGAACATGGTCATCACGTTTATCGTGAAGCCACAGGCGAATAGAACCCCGAATGTCGCGAGCAGAACGACAGGCACTGCGAGCGTTGGAATCAAGGTGGCACGAAGGTTCTGCAGGAACAGGTACATCACCAGGAAGACCAGAATGATGGCTTCGAACAAGGTGTGAACTACAGATTCAATCGACGCCGCAACTACCGGTGAGGTGTCGTACGGATAGATAACTTCGACGCCTTTGGGCAGGTACGGTTTGATTCGGTCGACTGTCTCGTGAACACGATCAACAGTGTCCAGAAGGTTTGCGCCAGTGGCCAAACGCAGTGCAATACCTGCCGATGGAGCCCCGTCGTACTTATTGAAGATCGAGTAGTTTTCGCTACCCAGCGAGACTTCGGCGACATCCTGTAGGCGCACTTGGGAGCCGTCAGGATTCACCTTCACCAGGATCTGCTTGAACTCATCGGCCGTGCGCATGCGCACCTTGCCGATTACCGTCGCACTCAGTTGCACGCCTTTCTTGGCAGGCAAACCGCCGATCAAGCCGGACGACACCTGAACGTTCTCCGAGCTCACGGCATCGATGATGTCCTGAGGCACTAACTGGTAGCTGTTCAATTTCGCTGGGTCGAGCCAGATACGCATCGAGTTCTGAGCACCCAGCAACAGGAAGTCACCCACACCCTTGGTGCGGGAAATGGGGTCTTGCATGTTCGAAACGATCAAGTTGCCCAGATCGAAGCCGTTGAGGTGACCGTCGGTTGAGACCAAGCCCACGATCAACATGAAGTTGACCTGGTATTTCACCACTCGGATGCCCTGACGCTGGACTTCCTCTGGCAGTGACGGCGTTGCCAGTTGCAGTTTGTTTTGCACCTGGACCTGAGCGATATCGGGGTTTGTTCCCTGATCGAAGGTCACGATGATTTGCATGCTGCCGTCGGTATTGCCGTTGGAGGTGATGTAACGTAAGCCCTCCATGCCATTGAGCTGCTGCTCGATCACCTGAACAACGGTGTCTTGCACGGTCTGCGCAGATGCACCTGGGTAGGTGACGCTGATCTGCACCGCAGGGGGAGCGATGTTGGGGTATTGGTTGATCGGCAGTGAACGGATTGCCAGAGCACCGCCGAGCATGATCACGAGGGCTATCACCCACGCGAAGATCGGTCGATCAATGAAGAAGCGGGACATTCTGAAAGTATCCTTAGTTGGCGGCGGTGCTGAAGGTTTCAACGAGGTTGGTGTCGCTGGCCTCGACCGCTTTCACCTTGCTGCCACTGCGCAGGCGCTGAATGCCTTTCGTAACAACCTTGTCCCCCGGTTCAATGCCATCGCTGACCAGCCAGGTGTTGCCCACCGTGCGGACGGTTTTGAGTTCGCGCAGTTCAACGCTGTCGTCCGAATTGACCACCCAGACATTAGCCATGCCGCGACTGTCAAAGATCACAGCCGCTTGTGGCACCAGTTTCGCTTCTTGCTGGATGCCTTCTTTGAGCTGAGCATGCACAAACATGCCAGGCAACAGTTTGCGGTCAGGGTTGGGGAATTCCGCTCGCAACGTGACTGAGCCAGTGCCCTGGTCGACACTCACTTCTGAAAACTTCAGCGTCCCGGCGACCGCATAGGTGCTTCCGTCATCGAGGGTAAGCGTGACCTGTGCCTGATTCTTGGCTGCCATTTGCAGGTTGCCGGATTCCAATGCCCGCTGCAGGGCCAGGATTCGGGTGATGGGTTGGGTCAGGTCGACATAGATCGGATCAAGCTGGTTAACGGTCGCCAGCTCCTGGGACTGTCCGTTGGTGACCAGCGCACCCTCAGTCACTGCGGAGCGGCCAATCCGTCCGGTGATCGGCGAAAGCACCTTGGTGTATTGCACGTCGATACGTGCAACCTGAACGGCCGCTTGCGCTTGCTTCCACGCAGCCAATGCGTCGTCGTACTGCTGACGACTCACGGCGTTGGTTTTGAGGAGTCGGTCGTAGCGCTCGGCCAGATTCTGGGCGCTGGTCAGATTGGCCTCAGCCCGATTGAGCTGCGCTTTGTAGGTCGCAGGATCGATCTGATAGAGCTGCTGCCCCTTCTTCACTTCGGTGCCTTCGCTAAACAGTCGTTGCTGCACGATCCCACTGACCTGTGGGCGAACTTCTGCCACTCGGTACGCTGACGTGCGGCCGGGAAGGTCGGTGATGAGCATCAATGGCTGTGACTTGATGGTGTATATGCCGACCTCGGTGACCGGATTTTGCGCGACGGGTTGATCACTCTTTTGGCAGCCAGCGAGCAGCAATGCGGTGAGCGGAAGGATGTGCAAGGCACGTGTAGGCCAAAGGCAGTTCACTCGTGTATCTCCTGAAAAGGATATTCAAAACAGAGACTTGGAATCCGTTCGAGAACCGTGCGAATTCAGGTCGACAGGCCAATGGCAGGCATTGACCAAGCAGAGGGTGAAGCGGAACAGAAAATAGATCCTAACATCCCATGTTTATATCGTCGATGAGAAAAATTCTTAACTGGCCTTGTGGATGGTGTGGTTATTTGCGGCTCAGCTCCAGTGGTGGGGCTTGTGAGCCGGATCTTCAGATGAAAATTAAACTAAGTAGATGATTGAAATGGCTAGAAAAAGTGCTGGGGACGCAGAGCTTACTCGCCAAAATCTGGTGGCGGCGGCTCTACTGGGACATGGCGTGAGCAAAGGTGAGCGGGTCGACAATTAAGATGTACAGGTTCCAGCTATATCCTGCAGGTTTGTTTCACCGGTTTGATCGTTGAGTGTTTGCGTCAGGCGCTGAAAAGCACGCACCACTTGAAATCAACCCTGAACGCGCTGTGTGTCATGTTCAAAGGGGCGTTCATTCCGACTTCTAGATTTTGATACATCGATGCGCGCAAGGCTGTGCTCAGGTGATGCGCGATTGGCTATCTGAAATCAGTTCGGCGGTTGCCTGCTCGGCTGCCTCGAATGAGGCCATCGCCGTGTACAACACCTCAAATCCTCTAGATCGCTTCGCCATGTCATCGGCGTTTGCCGCGCGCTCTTCGGATGAGGGAACGATTGCGACCATGGCAGCGCACCGCCCAGGCAGCAGGTGGCGATGCTTCTTGAACCAGATGCCTCGGGTGCGAAAGTCTTCTGAGGTTTCGTTCAGTGCCTCTGGCTCGAACGCCACGACGAACACGCGGTTGCTGTCCAGGAGGGCATCCATCTCTTTGCCCCATTGTTCAGCATATCCGGGCGGACAGCGATCAGAGCGCAACGCTACAAACGGAAATTCAGACACATCGTGCAGGTAGAAATCCATGATATCTCCCGAGGGTTATACCCCTCGTAAAGTCGGCAGTGGATTGATCCTAACATCCTATCTTTATAGAAGTCGATGAGATTTATTCTCAGTTGATGGGTGGGCACTTATTGCAAGTAGTAGCGCAGAAAAATGGCGACAGCCTGATCCACGACCTTGTTGGTATGAGCCACGCTCAGCTCCCGTGGATCACCCATGATCCGGACCCAGAGCACGGTCTCATCGATCATTCCCAAGAACTGCTGCGAGGCTAATTCCGGATCGTCGATGGCCAGCTTGCCACGACGACCGAGCTCCGCGATGTAGTTACGTACTGCGCTGACCGCAGGTGTTTTACCGACTTCAAAAAAGCGGCGAGTCAGTTCGGGAAATCGTGGGCCTTCAGCAACGACCATCCGTAGAAAAGCCACTGCAAGGGGGGGGGCCCAAAACGCTGCGACCCCTCGACCGATGGTCCGCAATCCCGCCTCGGGATTGGCCAATGCCTCCTCGTCGCTCGCAATGTCCATCACTGGGAACGCACGCCACATCCGTTCGGCAACTGCACCAAACAAGGCCTCTTTACCATCCGGGAATCGGTTGTAGAGCGTTTGCCTAGCGACACCAGCAGCTTTGGCAATGAGCTCCATGCTGGTGCCTTCAAAGCCATGCTGAATGAAGATACGACCTGCAGCTGCAAGAATCGCGTCTTGTTTGGATGTGCTGTGCTCGGAAGAAAGCATCTCGTCGAACAGAGAGGGAGAGGTGGAGGACATAGGCAAAAAAATCTCAGAAAGAACGCGCTTGACTAGATTGGACAGTACAGTCTAGTTTTTAAAAGCGCTCAATCAGAGGTTTTACCTATGTCTACTTCCCATGGCAACCCGTCCACTCTTCAGGCTTTGTATGCATTGGGAGCAGAGACGTTTGACTCATCCCTGAGCATCACCGCCGAACAGTTTGTGGCCAATGTCGAACCCCTCGCGCCGGGCTTTGGACGGCTGATTGTGGAGATGGAGTTTGGTGCGATCTACAACCGTCCAGGTCTGGACATCAAGACTCGTGAGCTGATCATCATCGCCTCCTGTGCGGCTCTGGGGGCTACAGGTCTGGGCGCAGTCAAAATGCATATCCCTGCTGCATTGCGTCATGGCGCAACACGTGCGCAGATCGTTGAATCATTAGTCCAGGTGTCGATGGCTGCTGGTCTGCCAACCGCGTTAGGGGCACTGCAAGCGGCCAGTGAAGTGTTTGCCGAGCTTGATGCCAACGCATCGCCTAACTGAGTCTGCGCATCATGTCTGCCTCAATCCCGCTGAAAGACAGTCGCTCCGGCACATTGGCGATGCTGGCATTCGCCTGCGGGGTGATGGTTGCCACTATCTACCTGTGCCAGCCATTGCTAGCAGAGATGGCTCGCTCATTTGGCATCGCGGCGGATCGAGCGGCACTTGTGGCCGTGGCCACGCAGGTGGGCTATACGCTTGGCATTTTGTTTGTGGTGCCGCTCGCCGATGGCAGCGATCCGGTGAAGCTCATACGACGGATGATGATGCTGACCATCGTGGGGCTTATTGCTGCTGCACTGGCACCTGTACTGTCCGCGTTGTTGGTGGCAAGCGTCTCTATCGCGGCCACCTGCGTCGTCGCCCAGATCCTCATTCCGCTGGCTACAACGCTGGCAGCCCCAGAATTTCGCGGGCGAATCGTCAGCAAGCTCAGTACGGGGCTGATTCTAGGCATTCTTCTATCCCGAACGTTCTCGGGGTTGGCGGCTGAATATTTGGGCTCGTGGCGAGCGCCGTTCCTGCTTGAAGCGTTGCTGATTGCCGTACTCTTCTTCGTGCTGCCAAGGTATCTGCCCGCCCGTAGCACTGGTGCGAGGATTGGTTACTGGCACCTCATCAAGTCGCTACCTCCACTGTTGCGTCATCGCGAACTGCAACTGTCCATGGCGTTGAGCCTGTGCTGCTTTGCAGGTTTTTCCGCGCTGTGGGTGACCCTTGCGTTTCACCTTTCCAGCGCATCATTCGGGCTGGGCCTGGCCGCCGCTGGCTTATTCGGTTTATGGGGCGCGCCAGGCGCGCTGCTCGCACCGATAGCAGGCAGGCTCGCCGATCGATGGGGGCCAGGAAGAGTCAATGCCTGCGCATTGGTCTGTATGGCTGCCTGTTTTCTCCTGGCCGCGACACTGGGACGAACATCAGTTATCGCGCTGGTTATCGCGATCAACCTTCTCGATTTCGGCCTGCAAAGTGGCCAGGTGGCTAATCAAGCGCGGATCTTTGGCCTGAGCCCGGAGATACGCGGCCGTTTGAACACCCTGTACATGGGGGTCACATTCGGTGGCGGGGCGATTGGAGCACTGATCGGCGGGTGGGTCTGGTCCGTCGCGGGCTGGATCGGGATCTGCTGGTTGGGTGGCTGTCTGGTTGTCATGGCCGCACTTGTTCTTGGCTGTGCTTCTGTTTTTGCCTGCGCCGCTTCAAAGACGCCAGCGTGTTAAAGCCTGGCCTCATTTTCAATCGGGCGTACCGGCGGGTTTATCAACACTGATGACTCCCGCAGACATTCTGGCGAGACCAGTCATCGTTACCGCAACGCTATTCGTCGGCCAAATCAAATATCTCACTATTTAAGAATACCTCTCATTGTCGAGTTAAACATAGGATGTTAGGATCATCCTCAATTAATCCTGTTCTCGGTGATGATCATGCAAGCGCTTCTTGCCAGTCCAGCAAAAAACCGTCGATGGATCGCGTCCACCATTGACGTGATCCGTAGCTTGATCGCCAATCAGACTTACCGCATTGGTGATCGGTTACCGACCGAAGTCGAGCTGCTTGAGCAAATCGGCGGTAGTCGTCATACCGTCCGCCAAGCACTGCAGACGCTTCTGAACTGGCAGTTCCTGGAGTTCCGCCCGGGCGAAGGGATGTACGTCAGGCAAGCCACTCAATCTGTGGATGAACGGCGCCAGCACAATCGGGCCGGCATCCGTGACCATCTGGAGATGCATTACGTGCTTGAGGTGGAGGCTGCTCGCCTGGCTGCGCGTCGCCGAAATATGGATGACATACGCCGTCTGCGTGAGCGTCTGGGCGCACGTGGTGAATACAGCGCTGATGATGATTTGAACGACTTCATTGCACGTGATCGCGAGCTCCACATGGCGATCGCGATCGCCTCCCATAACCTCGCGCTACAGGCGATGTATCGCTCGTTCAGCGTGTCGATCAGGAGCCATGTCCTGGCCATTTTTGCCGATGGCCAGTTGCTCGATCCGGACCTTGATGCGCACGTAAAAGTGGTGGAGTCGATCATCTACGGCGATGAGCAGGCCTCAGTTGCGGCCGTGAAGGCAATGCTGCTGCCGACCATCGCGCAGCTCAATGATTTTTTGGGCGGCGACAGCTGCGACATTTCCGTGGCAGACCGCCTCGGCTTATTGTGGGTATGACCATGACCAGAATGATCTTTTCCATCAACCAGTGCTCGTCCATTGAACTGCGTTTGCTGAAGGCTCTCAGGGCGCTGAACTGGGAAGGAAACTGGCCTGCCCAGGCTGGCTTTTTCCTTGAAGAAATCGGCTTGAGCTCTGCACAGACATTTGTGTTCGCCGATCTCGTCTCGGTCATTATCAAGGCCGATCCGAATTTCTACCTGCTGGGGCCGATGTCAGCTTATGTCTCGCGAGATGAGTTGAATCTATTGGCAGCGTTGGGCATTGCATCGCGCAAATTCAGCAATACCTCGGATCAGTCTGACCCTCAAATTGCACCGGTGCTAAAAAGCCTGGTGGACAGTTGTGGGACCGCCCTGAGCAAGGCGCGCATTGCGATGAAGACCCGATCACCGCTACAGGCGGGAAGAACGGTTCCGGGCGCCGCGTCTCAAGTCATACCGTTTCAGGACGACAGGACAATGCGCACTGTTAGAGTCGTATCGGTTCATAAACCGACGCCCCAGGTCCGCCGGATCGTTCTGGGTGGGCACTCGCTCAAAACTTTCGAGACTGATCTGCCTGCGCAGTGGGTAAAGATTTTCCTGCCTGACGGGACTGCGCAGCCCATAGGTCGCGCATTTACCATTCATAACTTTGACACGATCAATAAAGAGCTGACCTTCGACATCGCGTTGCATGAAGGCGGGCCAATGTCCGAGTGGGCGTTGACAGCAAAACCAGGCGACGAATTACAACTGGCGGGTCCCCGAGGCGGTTTCAAAGGCGTGACCCCACGATCCTGGCTGTTGATGGCTGCGGATGAAACAG
This sequence comes from Pseudomonas sp. SDO5522_S412, assembly GCF_054071215.1. Classification (NCBI taxonomy): domain Bacteria; kingdom Pseudomonadati; phylum Pseudomonadota; class Gammaproteobacteria; order Pseudomonadales; family Pseudomonadaceae; genus Pseudomonas; species Pseudomonas sp. SDO5522_S412. The sequence goes on from NZ_JBSVWQ010000013.1 coordinate 36,555, forward strand.
GCTTGCCGGCGATTGCTGCCATCGTTCGTCAGTTGCCAGCGGACCTTGAAGTCCATGTGTTTGCCGAAGTGGCAGATGAGACCGAACGGCAATTTCTTGAGATCCAGCCGAAGGTTCGGGTGCGCTGGATTTACCGAAAAGGCAGCGCAACGCAAGAGCCAGAGACCCTCAGCGAGGTCTTGCGCTACAGCCCGCTTCCAACCACGGGCGGCGACGCCTGGATTGCTGCAGAGGCTTCAGTGATTCGCAGCATCCGTACGCAGTTGTTGCGCGATCGCGGCTTTGAGCTGGGCAGAGTCCAGGCTGCGGGTTATTGGAAGCGTGGCGAGCAGGATCATCGCGACCTGGCTGCCGGTTAATCAACACAACACCCACAACCTCTCGGAAAAAAAGACATGGAAAACCGGTGCACATTCATCGGCGGGGTTTCGTTCGCTCTCGTTTTGGGATTGAGCCCACGCGTGCTCCTGGCAGAGGAGCCCGTCAAAGCCGTGGCGTCTGAGCCAAGTTCGGGTGCGGTGGTCCTCGACGACATTCAGATCGACGCAACCCAGGTCACGCAAGACGATGAAATAGAGGGGGTGGTCGCGCGGCAATCCGCAGCCGGCACAAAGACCGATACTGATATCGTTGAAGTCCCTCAGTCGATATCGGTAGTGGGACGTACCCAGATGGATCAGCAAAAAGCGCAGACCGTTGCTGAGGCCCTCAAGTACACGCCAGGCGTCTTTGCCGATAGCCGTGCAGACGGTTTATTCGATGGCCTGTTCATACGAGGGTTCGGCGGGTTTGGCGGTTTGGCTAATTTTTCAAAGCTGTTGGATGGCCTGCCGCTGCAGTCGGGCCAGTACCTTGCGACTCCCGCTGTCGACTCGTACCTGCTTGATCGCATCGATGTCCTCAAGGGGCCTGCGTCCGTTCTTTATGGGCAGGCAAGTCCGGGTGGTGTCGTCAACATGGTCAGCAAGCGGCCAACCGATACGCCATTGCACAAAGTCGAAGTGCAGACCGGCAGTCGCGGGCGTGAGCAAATCGCTACGGATCATTCTGGCCCGATCGATGATCAAGGCGTCTGGAGTTATCGCATCACGGCCCTGACCAAGAGGGCCGACACTCAGATCAATCACACGCAGGAGCAGCGTATTGCGGTGGCGCCGAGCCTGACGTTGCGGCCGAACGATGACACTTCCCTGACGCTGCTGGCGAGCTACCAGAAAGATCCTTCGAGTTATTACACAGGCTGGGTGCCAGCGCAGGGATCGGTATCGGGCAGCGCCACTGGCAAGATCTCACGGCATTTCAATCCTGGCGAGCCTTCAGTCGATGCCTATGATCGCGAGCAGACGCTGTTCGGATATGAGTTCAGCCACCGCTTTAATGACATGTGGTCGTTCAAGCAGAACACCCGCTACATGGATCTGAACTCGGAATACAAAGGGTTCATGGTCAATTACGTGAATCCCTATTCATCGACCACAGCGGGTGAGCTCAACCGGCTGGCAGACCACAGCATCGAGAAGCAGCAAACCTTCAGTGTGGACAACCAACTGGAGGCGAACGTTGATACCGGACCGTTCCAGCACAAGGTGCTCATCGGCCTTGAGTATGATCGGGCGCAATCCAGCATGCGCTTCGGTCGCTCGTACGACGTGTCGGGTATCAACTATGTGAACCCCGTTTATGCCCACTCGGCGGCATTACCCGCGCTGACTAGTCACACGGTGCAAAAGCCCGAGCAAACGGGGCTCTATCTGCAGGACCAGATCAAATGGGATCAATGGACGTTCCTTGCCGGCTTGCGTCAGGACTGGGCGAAAACACGGACCGAGGACAAAGTTGCCGGTACCAACAGCCACCAATCCGATCAGGCGCTGACCGGACGTGTCGGGGTGGTGCATGCCTTCGACAATGGCATCTCCCCTTATGCCAGCTATTCGAACTCGTTCGAACCGGTGGTCGGCACGGATGCGCAAGGTCAGGCGTTCAAGCCGACCAAGGGCGAGCAATACGAAGTCGGCATCAAATACCAGCCAGTGGGGTGGGACAGTTTCATCACATTGTCGGCCTTCCAGATCAAGCAGGAAAACGTTCGTACCACGGACCCGGGGAATGCCTTTTACTACGTTCAGACCGGTGAGGTTCGTGTACGCGGCGCAGAACTCGAAGGTCGAGCCAACCTGACGGACCAGATCAGCCTGCTGGCGGGCTATTCCATCCTTGACCCTGAGGTCACAAAGGACACAACCAAGTCCAATGAGGGCAATCGTCCGGTCTCGGTGCCGCTGAGTCAGGCTTCTGCCTGGGTTGACTACGCCTTCAGAGGCACCTTTGACGGCCTGACTTCCGGAGTCGGATTGCGCCATATCGGTAAATCCTACGGCGACACAAACAACGATCTCTCCGTAGACGCTTACACGCTTGTGGACGCGGCACTGCGTTATGACTTGAACAAAGCGTCTACAACTTTGAAAGGCTGGTCGGTAGCAGTCAACGTCAACAACCTCAACGACAAACACTACGTCGCATCCTGCTTCTCGGCCGGCGGCTGCTTTTATGGCGCCGAACGCACGACATTGGCCAGTCTGAAATATTCATGGTGATGACGAAATGAATGTCTTGAATCACGCCCAGCCAGATGCGCAGCCACAAGAGCCTCATCGGGCATTCAGGTCGTTCTGGGTGCTGTTTGCGGTCGGCCTGCTTTATGTCTCATTCGGTGTCTGCTTCGGCCTGCTCGAATACGGCGTACCGCCGATTCTGATGTCCCGAGGCGTCGATTTGGCGTCGATGGGGTGGGTTATCGCGCTGTATGTTCCATTCGGTTTGACCTTTCTTTGGGCCCCGTTGATTGATGGGAAACCTTTGCCCTGGCTGAGCTACCGGATCGGCTGGATTGCTCTCTCCCAGTGCATCAGTTCGGCGCTTTTGGTCGTTATTGCATTCGGGGAGGGTTACCCGGCCCACACGTTGTTCGCACTGGGGCTGGCGGTCTGTTTTGCCGTGGCGACGATGGATCTGGCGCTCGATGCGTTGGCTGTGGACATCATTGGCCCCAACCACAGAGCGACGGCGGCGGGCCTGAAAGTGGCTGCCCTGGCATTTGGCGGTCTAATCGGCGGTGGAGTGCTGGTCGGTTCATTTGACCGCCTTGGATGGTCGGGCACCTTCCTGCTAACAGCGGGCTTGCCGATCTTGACGCTGCTCCCCGTGCTAGCCCTGACCCGCGCCGATCACCCGCGTGCCACTAGCCGCGCTCGGCCCAGTCTGTGGATCACATTCAGTCGGCCGGGCGCTTTGCGCCAGATCGTCCTGCTTTCACTTATAACCACCGCCACCATCTCGCTGATCTATTTTCAGCGACCGATCCTTGTCGAGATGGGCGTTGCGCTCAATGATATCGGCTGGGGGCTAGGAACGCTCGCGCCGATTGCCAACACCTTGGCGGCGCTTGTCGTCGCGCCGTTTCTGTCGCGAATGGCCCCGGTCAAATCACTGTTGCTGCTGGTTGCTGTTTCGTCGCTGGCAGCGGCTGGAACGGTGATCAGCATTGCTGACAACTCACCTTCGGCAGTGATGCACTGGGCGCTCCTGCAGGGAATGGCCAGCAGCGCAATGTCGGTGATCATCTACGCCCTGATCCTCAAGTGGTCCAGCAAGACCCAATCTGCAACCGACTATGCCGTGTTGTGCGGTAGCAGCCGCTTACTCACAACGGTGACGCTGATGGCTGTGCCTGCGGCTATCACGTATTTGAGCTGGTCGGTGTTTTACGCGCTGTGCGTCGGCGTTTTGCTGGTGCTGTCCTTCCTGATTCGCCGTGAAGTCGCGTCACTGGGTGAGGTCAGACCGTGACCAAATGATTTATCCCCATTCCATTTCTATTGGTCGTTGACCGAGCTGAGAGGCTGAACCATGAAAATCAAACAAGACGTCCTGGCATTCGATGACGTGCTGCTGGTACCGGGCTATTCGGAGATTCTTCCGAAGGACACCAATCTGACCAGCCGGCTGACGCGTACGATCAGCCTGAACATCCCATTGACTGCGGCCGCCATGGACACGGTGACAGAGTCGCGCCTTGCGATTGGTCTCGCCCAAGAAGGCGGTATGGGCTTCATTCACAAAAATATGAGTGTTGCGATGCAGGCCCTGGAAGTTGCCAAGGTCAAACGCTATGAGTCTGGCGTTGTTCGTGATCCCCTCACTGTTGCGGCTGACCAGGCCATTCGGACGGTTATCGCGTTAGCAGCCGACTATCAAATTTCGGGTTTTCCGGTGGTCGATCAGAATCATCAGCTGGTAGGTGTGGTCACCAACAGAGACCTGCGGTTTGCCTCCGAAATTGATGGTCCGGTGTCATCGATCATGACCCCGAAGAGCAGGCTTGTGACGGTGACCGATGGGACCAGTGTCGCAATTGCCAAGGCGCTCATGCATCAGCATCGTCTGGAGCGGGTTCTTGTCGTGGATGACAATTACAAGCTGACCGGGCTGATTACGGTGAAAGACATCTTGAAGTCGACTGAGCACCCGATGGCATGTCGAGACGCTTTTGGCCGTTTGCGCGTTGGGGCAGCTGTGGGTGTGGGCGCGGACACTGACGAGCGTGTCGATGCTCTGATCAAGGCAGGTGCGGATGCCATCGTAGTCGATACCGCCCATGGGCATTCCAAAGGTGTGATCGAGCGCGTACGTTGGATCAAGACTCACTATCCCGATGCACAGGTCATTGCGGGAAACATTGCCACACCAGAAGCCGCGCTCGCCTTGATTGAGGCTGGAGCGGATGCTGTGAAGGTCGGAATCGGCCCGGGCTCCATCTGCACCACACGCGTGGTCACCGGCGTGGGTGTATTGCAGATTTCGGCGGTCGCCAATATCGCCGAAGCCTTGGTCGGCTCAGGTGTGCCCCTCATCGCTGACGGGGGCATTCGTTTCTCGGGTGATATAGCCAAAGCACTGGCCGCTGGTGCTCATACGGTAATGCTCGGCGGACTGTTCGCTGGCACGGAAGAAGCGCCTGGGGAGACCGAGTTGTTCCAGGGGCGCAGTTACAAAAGTTATCGAGGCATGGGATCGCTTGGCGCGATGCAGCAAGGCTCCAAGGATCGCTACTTCCAGGACAGCACTCAGAACGTAGATAAATTGGTGCCCGAAGGTATCGAAGGCCGCGTGCCATACAAGGGGGCACTTTCGGCCATTGTTCATCAGTTGCTTGGCGGGTTGCGCTCATCAATGGGCTACACCGGTTGCGCATCGATTGCGCAGTTGCACGAAAAGGCCGAGTTCGTGCGCATCACCGGTGCCGGGTTGCAGGAATCGCACGTCCATGACGTGCAGATCACCAAGCAGGCACCTAACTACCTCGGGTGATGAAACGGGTCTAGTTGCGCCCGAACAGGTTGCGCTGGACCTGAATTAAGTGACCTTCGATCAGTTCGCGTGAGAGCTTTTCATCACGGTCGCGCAGGGCATCGACGATCGCGCGGTGCTGCTCTTCGTACTGACTGCGCCGCTCCGGGGTCAATGAGTTCTTTTTAAGACGCCCCCATTCGCCTTCTTCGCGAATCTGCGTGGTGAGTTCAAGGATTTTCAGGAAAAAACTGTTATGGGTCGCTTCTGCGAAAGCTTGATGGAGGGCGCCATCCCAGTGCTCGAATTCCTCGATAGTGGAAGCCGCTTCGGATCGGGTGATGCACTCGTCCATCTTTTCGAAGTCAGCGCCCGTGGCATAGCGAACGATCAGGCTCGGCATTTGGGTTTCGATCAGAAGCCGCGCCTCCATCAGCTCGGCAGGACTCGTCTGGACGGCCGAAGTGCGGTGTTCAACGACAGGCATCACGAGCCTTACGTTATCAGCGACGAACGTGCCACTGCCTACCGTTTGAGTGATCAACCCCATTTCCTTGAGATTGGAAAGCACGCGCCTGACGGAGCCCCTCGACGCCTGAAAGGATTCGCTCAATTCTCTTTCGGCAGGCAGCTTCTGGCCCGCCGCAAGCCGGCCGCTTTCGATCTCTTCGACTAGGTATTTGGCCAAGTTCCGCGCGCCATCTGCACGAACGGACTTTTGAGCCACTGCTTCACTCACGCTGAAAGCCTTTTTGGTAGGAGGGTTGAGGGTGTATGAGAGTGAAAGGTATACCAATTGGTCTAATGCTGCAAAAAAATGGTTGCATTGGTTCTTTTGTGGTCCTATATTCGGTTTCAGTTGAACCAAAAATAGACCGTAAGAGGACCAATAACAATGAAACTCGCAACCATTCAAAACCCTGCCGGCGAGCTGTCTGTTGTAGTCGTGAACAGCGAAACCGAACGCTTCTGGCCTGTTTCCGAACTGATCTCCGGCTTCACGGGTGACATGAACCAATTGGTACTACAGTGGGATCAGTTGAAAGCTGACCTGGTACCGAGCGGTGAAGGCCAATCGTTGGAAGACGTTACCCTCAAGGCGCCGTTGCTGCCACGTCGCAACCTGTTCTGTGTCGGCAAGAACTATCACGAGCATGCGGCAGAGTTCAGCAAGTCCGGTTTCGACCACAGCGCCAAAGACGGCGAGATCGCTCCTGAATTCCCGGTCGTCTTCACCAAGACCCCAGACACTGTCATTGCCACCAATGACAAAATTCCGCGTCACGCTGATGTCACCGACCAGCTCGACTACGAAGCTGAATTTGCCGTGATCATAGGCAAGGGAGGGCGTGGCATCTCCAAGGCTGACGCCTACGCACACGTGTTTGGCTACACCATCGTCAACGACATGACCGCTCGTGACCTGCAGAAGAACCACCGTCAATGGTTCCTTGGCAAATCGCTCGATGGTTTTGCACCGATGGGCCCGTGGATCGCCACTGCTGATGAAGTCAACGTTGCTGATGCCACCATCCAGTGCTGGGTCAATGGTGAGCTGCGCCAAAACTCCAACATCGGTCAACTGATTTTCGACATCCCTCACCTGATCGAAACCATTTCCGCTGGCATCGAGCTTAAGCCGGGCGATGTGATCGTAACCGGTACTCCGATGGGTGTTGGTATCGGCTTTACGCCTCCACGCTTTCTGCAGTCGGGTGATGTGGTTCGTATCGAAGTCGCCGGTATCGGCGCTCTGGAGAATGAGGTGGCAGAGTGACTACCCAACTCCTGAACGGCATCGCCGTCGAGGTTTCAGGGGAGGGCACCCCGCTGCTGTGTATTCATGGCTTGGGCGGCTCCTCTAATACTTGGACCTCTGTTCTGCCGGCTTTCGACGGTTTTAAGGTCATCCGTTTCGACCTGCCGGGCAGCGGTCGCTCTGCTCTGGGCAATACAGCGCTTTCTATTGAACTGTACGTGCAAACTGCGGAGCAGGTTTTGGAAGCGCTGGGGGTCGACAAGGTTCATGTGGTCGCGCACTCCATGGGTACCATCGTTGCGGCTCACTTTGCCGCGCGCCATCCACAAAGGGTCAGCAGTCTGGCGCTGTTCGGTCCGTTGCTGGCGCCACCCGATGCGGGCCGTCCGGGCATTCAGGCCCGTGCTGACCTGGCCCGCAGCGGCGGTGTTGAAGCGATGCAGGAAATTGCCGATGCGATCGTCAAAGGCGCTACGGCACAGCAAACCAAGGACGGTCAGCCCGCCGTGGTCGCTTTGGTGCGCGAATGCATCATGCGTCAACCTGTAGAGGGCTACAGTCAGAGTTGTGAGGCTCTGTCGAAAGCACAACCGGCGGCCGTCGAAAAAATCACAGCGCCCGTCCTACTGGTGACTGGGGATCAGGATGGCGTCGCGCCTGTTGCAGCCGTCAAAGCGTTCACTGAGCGCCTGTCCAATGGTCGCATGGTGACGTTGGACGCGTGTGGGCACTGGACGACCTTTGAAAAACCCGTGCAGTGCATGGGCGAGCTCAAGCAGTTCTATTCATCCATAGCGTGATCTTCATGGCGGTCGGGCTTCGCCTAAGCCTGACCGGCATTCTTCAAGCGGGAGAGTTTCTACAGCCGCCAATCGTTTCGGCCCTGTGTAACCCTGATAAAGATTTCGGAGAATTCAGATGCATAACAATAAGATTGCATTCACGAATGTCACCATTTTCGACGCAAGCGGTGACAAGCCTTACAAAGGCAGCGTGCTGGTTGAGGACAATCGCATCAAACGTATTGTCCGTGGCACTGCCAAGCTTCACGACCTCGATGCGAAAACCATCGATGGTAAGGGTGCGTTTCTGATGCCCGGCATGACCGAGGCTCACACGCACTTTTCCTGGAATGACCAACCTTCGCTGGCAGCCATTCAGATGATGCCGCCGGAGGAACACATCCTCTGGTGTGTCGGTGTCGCCAAGCGCTACCTCGATATGGGGTGGACGTCGTGCATTGGTGCAGCCGCCGCGAAGGCTCGTCTTGATGTTGTTCTGCGTAACGCCATCAATGCGGGGCAGTTTCCAGGACCGCGCTACCTCGCAGGTAGTCAGGAAGTCTCCACTATTGGTGCATTGGGCGACAACACGCTCCCGCACCTGCCGTTTCCTGAGCTTAACTTCGGCGCTCTGTGCTGTGGTCCTGAGGAGATTCGAAAAACGGTTCGGACCTTCATCAAATACGGGGTCGACCATCTGAAGATCAACCTCTCCGGTGAATACATTGCCGGCATCGCGGCGGAGACTTCGCCGTTTTCCGAGGAAGAGATCGCCATGCTGGTTTCCGAAGCCAAGCGTTTCGGTAAGCGCGTCGCTGCACACGCGCGTTCGGCGGAGTCGGTCAAGCAATGCGTGCGTTACGGCATCGACATGATCTACCACGCAAGCTTCGCGGACGAAGAAGCGTTGGACATGCTCGAAGCCAACAAGGAAAAGCACTTCGTGGCGCCAGGTCTGGCCTGGTTGATTCGCACCACCTACAACGCATCCGAATATGGGATCACCCCAGCGATCGCAGAAAAAATGGGCTACAAGCGCGAGCTGGAAGCCGCCTGCGAAACACTGCAGAAGATGCATAAGCGTGGGATTCGAGTGCTGCCCGGTGGTGACTATGGATTTGCCTGGATGCCTCACGGCACCAACGCCATGGACCTCGAGTATTTCACCACCTATCTGGGCATGACCAATATGGAGGCCTTGATTGCGGCCACCCGTTACGGCGGCCAGATCATGATGCAAGGGGGTGAGCTGGGTCAGATCAAGGAAGGTTTCCTCGCAGACCTGATGCTGGTCACTGGCAACCCGCTGGCAGACATCCGGGTCCTGCAAAACCCTGAAAAAATTGCGCTGGTCATGAAGGACGGCGCGATCCACAAGAGCTCTTTCGAGATCCTGCCTCCGAGAGCTGTCATCCACCGCATGCCTGCCCAGAAAAATTCAATGGCAGCTGCGCATTCCTGATACGGGGCGCCTTCGGGCGCCTTGATTCAATCCATCAGATAAACCGGCGCTGATCGCAGGATCAGGGTCTTGAAACCCCTTTGCCCAAAGCTCGCTGATCTCGTCCGCGTGCGGTGTAGCTGTGTGTCTCCATAACAACAACAATCGAGATAGACCATGAAAAAAGTACTTATCCCTGCTGCAGTGCTGTGCGGTTTCCCTATTTCTTCGTACGCAGCTGACTACCCTGAATTCAATTTCAACGTTCTCAGTGTTATGGCCACGGGCAATTCAAAGGCTGATCCCATTCTCGGCACAGGTACGTCGGACAAGAACCTGACGACCTACCAGTTTGAACACTTCAGTACCTTTAAGTACGGCGATATCTATCTGGACGCAGAGGTGTACAAAGGCGATGACGTCGGGGGCGAAGGTGCCGCTTCTGGCGGTTCGGGGAAAAGCTCTCAGAACCTGCTGGTGGCAAACCCAAGGTTGAGCCTGGGCAAGATGACGGGTAAATCGTTTGCGTATGGGCCGGTGACGGATGTGTCGCTTATCGCGCGCTGGGAAGATGCCAGCTATGCCGACTTTCGCTCAAGAAACTACGGCCTTTCGCTCAACTTTGATGTGCCAGGCTTCGTTTATTTCGAATCCGGTCTGCTGCGGCGTACCACCAACTACAACGACCCCAACTGGCTGTGGCGTTCGTACCTGATTTCAAAGCCATGGGAGATTGCCGGACAGCAGTTCAACTTCACCTTGCTGTCATTGATCAACGGCACAGACCATAACGGCACTGAGTATTTCACCCGGCCTGAAGTGCTCTGGCACGTCGACAAGGCCGGATCGTTTCAGTTCGGCGTCAGAGTGGAGACTCACCACTACGACATCGGAGGAGACCGCTACGAGCGCATCTCCCCCAACATCATTTTCAAATGGTTTATGTGATGGTCACTTCCAGAAGGTAGCGCCGATACGGTTTATCCACTTGGCATTCCCCGGGCGGGTCCCCAGCAATTCGTCGAGTTTCTCGATCAAGGGCGTAAGCATGTTGCGGGCCGCAGAGGAAGCAGCTTCTTCGTCACCGGCAATGATTGCATCAAGAATGGCATGGTGATCGGCAAGACTTGGTTCCGGAAGGTCAGCATCCGAGAAAATGCTTTTGGTATGGCTGTGGATAGAGGCGTTGAAGTAGGCGTACAAGGCCTGTAGGGCATCATTGTGCGAAGCGGTTGCGATCGCGACATGGAAGTCGCGGTCCTGATCCAGAAACTCATCGAGAATGCTTTCGGTCGTGTACTCACCGCGAACATCGAGGGCGGCTTTCAGGCGGGCTATGTCCTCAGGGGTACGACGCCTGGCCGCAAATCGGGCAGCCTCGGACTCCAGCAGGCACTGCAGCTCGATGTGGTCCCGTAACCCGGAGCGGTTCAGCTTGCTGACGGTTTGCGCAGGGTCCAGCTCGCGCCGTACGTACGTGCCATCGCCTTGGCGAACTTCCAGCATGCCCGAGTGCGAAAGCACACGGATCGCTTCACGAACAGTATTTCGACCGACGGCGAATTGCTCGGCGAGCTCCGCTTCTTTTGGTATGCACTCACCCACCTTCCAGACGCGCTGATCGATCAGCGAGCGGATGGTTTCGATGGTGGACTCAACCAGCGAGAGACGCGGGACCGGGGTTTGACCTAGTTTTGCCATGGTTTGATTCATTCTCGACTAAAGCAATAGATCCTGAGATCCCATCATTTTTATTATACACACGCGGGTTTGTCGATCTGCGCGAGGTCAGTGTCACTGAAACAGAGTCGGTAAACCTCAGTGCTAACAGACGCTCGACCTTGATCCTGGCGTACACGATCCTCTGAAACTCCATGACCTTACCGAGCAGCTCCTGGGCTAATCGTTCCAGTAAGGCAAAACGCTCGTTTTCCACGTGAGGCATCAACGCGTCTACGACCTTCTCGTAGTCGACGGCCGCGTCGACATCGTTGTTTTCCATTGCCTCGATGGCGTCGTACATGAGGGTAAGACTGATCCGCAAATCCTGCTTGTAGCGCATTTCGTCCTCGAGCACACCGATGTAGCCACGCATGCTCAAGTTGTTGATTTCGATTCTGGCCAACCCTGACGTTACGTCGCTCACGATGTCAGCTCCTACGGATCAGCTGAAGAAATTCCTGGCGTATAACATCTGAAGCCCGAAACGAGCCCAGCATTACTGAGGTCTGCATCATCGAGTTCTGCTTCTGAACACCACGCATCATCATGCACATGTGCTGAGCCTCGATCACGACGCCTACGCCGTCTGCATCCGTCACTTCACGAATCGCGTCCGCGATCTGGCGAGTGAGGTTTTCCTGGATCTGCAGGCGCCTTGCGAACATATCAACGATACGGGCGATCTTGGACAGCCCAAGTACTTTCCCAGTGGGGATGTACGCAACGTAGGCTTTACCGATGAAAGGCAGCAAGTGGTGTTCGCAGAGCGAGTACAGCTCAATGTCTCGAACAATGACCATTTCGTCGGTCGTGGCATTGAACAGCGCACCGTTGACAATCTTGTCCACGGTCTGTTCATAGCCATGGCAGAGATACCTCATGGCTTTCGCTGCGCGTTTAGGTGTGTCGAGTAATCCCTCGCGCTCCGGGTTTTCACCGAGAGCGTCCAGTACTCCACGGTAATATTGCTGCATTGATTCGTTCACGAAGGAGCCTTGAAGTGTCGGTAACTGTCATAGATCCTAACATCCTATCTATTGGCTTTTCAATGAGAGCTGTTCTCGGTTATCGGCTCTTTACTGCAGACGCTTCTGCAGGAAATCAGCCAGAGCCCGCACTCGCTCGGGGATGTATCGAGTTGGGGGAAATACGAGGAAGAATTCGAATTCATCCTCGGATTGCCAATCATCGAAGATCGGTATCAGCTCCCCGCGTTGCACCTCAGCATCACCGTAATAGCTCGGCACTTGGATGATACCCAAGCCACTTTGTGCTGCCGCTACAAGCGCCAGTCCGTTATCGCTGCCGATCCGACCCGCTGGTTGCAGGTGATAAACGGTTTTGTCTTTTTGAAAACTCCAGCGTCGGCTCAATAGCGAAAGGCAAAGCGATGGCGGCAGCTCACCAGGATGATTGCAATCAGCCACCGATGGCAACAGGTCAGGGGCAATCAGCGTGCGAAGGGGAAAGTTGATGAGTCGTCTAGCGATGAGGTTCGAGTCGGCAAGCGGACCCAGCCGAACGCTGATGTCGACGCCTTCGCTGACCAGGTCAACATTGCGCGCCGTGACGTTAATGAACAGATGAATGCTGGGATATTGCAGCGCGAATTCTGCCAGCAGCGGGGGTAGGGTGGTTTCAGCGAAATGCCCAGCCAGGCTGATTTTGATATGGCCCTTAAGCTGGGAGCGGCCCAGGCGGACTTCATCATGAGCCTCTTCGATCCCGTCCATGAGTCCCCGGCATTGCTTGTAAAAAGCTTGTCCGGCCTCGGTCGGTACGCAGCCGCGTGCAGTACGTTGCAACAACTGTTGACCCAGGCTGCGTTCCAGCGCGCCGACCTTGCGACTGAGGTTGGCGACCGAAGAGTCCAGGATCTTCGCTGCTGCGCTGAAGCTGCCGCCTTCAACCGTGGCAACCAGCTCCGGTATTCCATCAAGTATGTTTGGCTTTCCCATAGTGCAAAGCTGCTTCTCTTTTTTGGATCTACCTAGTCATTTTCCGTAAGCATACGCTGAGTCCCACTTAACGCTTGAGCTTTTTAGTGGACGCATATCGCGTCGCAAAAAGACCATGAGACATGGGAGACTCTGGTATGTCATTTGAAGGTAAAAAAGTCGTCATCCTCGGTGGTGGCTCCGGTATGGGCCTGGCACTTGCCAAGAAGGTGATTTCTTCTGGTGGCAAGGTGGTTATCGGTGGCCGCAATGCTGACAAGCTCAGCAACGTTGCAGTCATGCTTGGTGATTCGGCTAGTTACCGGGCATTTGATCTCGGTGATGAAGCCGCAGTCAAAAGCGCATTCGAGGATATTGGAGCGTTTGATCATCTGGTCACCACGGCTGCCGAGTTGACGTTCGCTCCCGTGGCGAATCTCACGACTGGGCAAGTGGAATCGATGCTCGTCTCAAAGTTTTGGGGGCCGTTCTACGCCTCGAAATACGCTACTCCTAATATCGCCAAAGAGGGCTCGATCACGTTCTTCTCCGGCCTGGCAGCTTACCGACCTGCGCCTGGGGCATCGATTGTCGCGGCGCTGAACGCAGCGCTCGAAGGTTTCGCGATGACGTTGGCACTGGAGATCAAACCGGTACGGGTCAACGTCGTCTCACCAGGCGTCGTTGATACCCCAACATGGGACTTCCTGAGCAATGAGGACCGTCGAGGGCTTCTCGAAAGCGTCGCGGGTAGCCTTCCCGTCGGCCGCGTCGGCCAAGCTGACGATCTTGCAGACGCTGCGCTGTCACTGATGGGAAATGGCTTCATCAATGGCACCGTGCTCCACGTTGATGGTGGTGGTCGCATTGCCTGACGCCAAGTCTTTGCGGATCTACTTGAGGATTTTGATATGAACGATAAACACGTTGCGCTCGTTGTTGGTTCCAGCGGAATCATTGGCAGCGCATTGGTTGAAACGCTGTTCAGCGCACCTGACTGGAATGTTCGGGCATTGCGTAAAACAAACTTGCCGGGCGTCGAGGCGATCGATTGTGACTTGAGCGATGCAGAGGCAACCCGACAAGCGCTCGAAGCTGCATCCGATACCACCCACGTGTTCTATGCGGCGTTGCAGACTGATCCTGATCTGGCGCGTGAGTCTGAAATCAACACCGTCATGCTCCGTAACGTGCTCGATGGGTTGAAGGCCAACGGAGCACCGCTACAGCGGGTGGTGCACTATCAAGGCGCCAAAGTGTATGGCGTTCACTTGGGAGCCAGCGTCGCACCTTTCTATGAAGACGACCCACGGCATGTGGCTGCCAACTTCTACTACGCCCAAGAGGATTTGCTCAGAGAAAGGCAGATCACCGATGGCCTGGATTGGAGCATCCTCAGGCCCGATGTGGTGGTAGGCGACATTGCGGGCAACCCGATGAACATCGCGATGGTCATAGGTGTCTTCGCAGCACTGAGTAAACAGGCAGGGGTGCCACTGCGTTTCCCTGGTTCCATGCGCACGTATCGAGAGGTCGTTGCACAACTCACCGACGCGCATTGGCTGGCACGTGCGAGCGTTTGGGCTGCACTCGCACCGACAGCTCGTAACGAAGCGTTCAACCTGGCAGGTGAGCCGTTCCGCTGGGAGCGCATTTGGATCAAAACCGCCGAAGCGCTAAACATGGAGGTCGCTACGCCTCAGCCGTTTTCTCTCGCCAAGCACATGCCCGGTAAAGCGGAGGACTGGGAGCGACTGGTATCTGAGCATGAGCTGAACACACTGCCTTATGAAAAGCTGGTTGGGTGGCCATTCGGTGACTTCATCTTCAACACCGAATTCGACATGATCTCGGACATGAATAAGATTCGTCGTGCGGGGTTCACCGAAGTCGTGAACAACGAGGAGATTATGGTTGATGCATTGAAGTGGTTGGCAGAGAAAGGATTCCTGCCGAGTCATTGAGTTGATCGCAATCGATTCAATTTTTTCTTCGGCGGTAGCGGCTGTTATCGCCCTGGATTCGCCTGCTTCATGCCCCATTGCTCAATGCTGTGCAGCCAGATCCTTTCGATCGCCGGGTTGCTGGTGACGACGTGGCGGATTTTCAATTCCTCGATGTTGCTGAGCACCACGTTGCATTCAACCCGGCCACGTTCTTCGGCGAAGCCGAGGATGGCACGGATAATGGTGCGCACGCGCCGCGCCATGGCCATAGTACGTAGGCGACGCAGTTCGGTGATGATCGTAGTGCCTTGCTCTAGCCTGATCTCGCTAACCGGCTGCTTGCCAATGGCAGGCAAGATGTGGTTTGCGACGTCACGGCGTGCACCGCGGGCAATTTCGCACGCCTCTTTCAGCCCGATATCGGGGTAAGCACCGATCGAGAAACGGTTCTCCTTGCCGTGCAGCCGATATTTTAATCGCCAGCGTTTGGAGGGGGACTTGCCGACAGTGCTTACCGGGCCCGGTCAGCGTGCGGATGATGGCGTCGCTGAGTTTTCGCTTGAAAACAACCGCAGTAGTGGAGGGCATCGGTGGGGGCATACTTTTTCAAGGAACCGAAATTGACCCTGATTTTGCCCCCAAGGGCGCTAGAATCCAGTGGATTCAGGCAAGCGGTAGTGGACGAAAAAATCCTATAACCCGATGTTATTAAAGGTTTTTGGAACTCTGTGGAATTCAGTTACAAACTCTCGGGGTCCCCGAAAAACATCTGAATCCGCGACCTTAACCACCGTTCCCCCGGATCATTGTCCTGTGACCCACGCCACGCCATGTGCAATTCAAAGGTGCGCACCGGCAGTGGCGGCTCCTCAGCCCGCAAGCCACCCGCTGAAGTCAACGCTTCAGCGGCATAGTCCGGCACGGTCGCGACAATATCGGTGCCCGCCAGCAATGTCCCGAGCCCATTGAACTGCGGCACAGCCAGGACTACGTGGCGCTTGCGGCCCAGTTTTTCCAGTTCTTCATCCAGAAACCCGCTCAAATCCCCGGCAAACGACACCAGGGCATGGGGCCGGGCGCAGAAGTCATCCAGGCTCATGGAACCCGGCATGCTGTCGGCTCGCAGCAGCATCGGCTTGCTGCGGCGCAATACCTTGCGCTTGGCGTTGGCCGGCAAATCGGTGGTGTAGCTCACGCCGATGGAGATTTCGCCGGAGGCCAGCAGGCCGGGCATCAGGATGTAGTTGACGCGGCGCACTACCAGCACAATGCCGGGGGCTTCGGCCCGCAGGCGCTTGAGCAGCAGCGGCAGCAGGGCGAATTCGACGTCGTCCGACAGGCCGATGCGGAATACCGCGGTGCTGGTGGCCGGGTCGAATTCGGAGGCGCGGCTGACGGCCGTGGAAATCGAGTCCAGGGCCGGGGAGAGCAGGGCGAAGATTTCTACCGCACGGGCCGAGGGCTCCATGCTGCGTCCGGTACGCACGAACAACGGGTCGTCGAACAGGCCGCGCAGGCGTGACAGGGCTGCGCTGATGGCCGGCTGGCCAAGGAACAGTTTCTCGGCAGCGCGGGTCACACTGCGCTCATGCATCAAGGTTTCGAATACGATCAACAGGTTGAGGTCGACACGACGCAGGTCGTTACGGTTCATCTTGTGTCCCAGGCGGCGTCAGTAAACTTGACGGGAGCGGTCATATAAGAACAATGACCGGCATGAATCTTACGGGGAAAGGCTGGTACTCTGCACCGGCTAATTCAGTTTTCCTACATGGCTTGGCACCTTTTCCGTATGTGCGGAATCAATGACAGGCATGTCGACTATTAACGGCGACCGGTGGTCTTGCCCCGAAAGCCCAGATAGAGTTCATGGCAATAGAGGTTACTTTGACGAGGTTTGCGATGTCCCGCACGATCCGTTTTCACAAGTTTGGTCCGGCCGAGGTGCTCAAATGCGAAGAGCATGCAGCCGCTAAGCCCGCACCGGGCGAAGTGCAGGTGCGCGTCGAGGCGATTGGCATCAGCTGGTACGACATTCTGTGGCGCCAGAACCTGGCGTCGTCCCATGCCCGCTTGCCTTCCGGCCTTGGCCATGAAATGGCCGGCGTGGTTGTGGCCGTTGGCGAGGGTGTCGACGACCTGGCGGTGGGTGACAAGGTCGCCAGCTTCCCGGCCGAGAGCCCGAATGACTACCCGGTGTACGGCGAACAGATCGTTCTGCCGCGCTCGGCCCTGACCCGCTACCCGGATGTCCTGAGCCCGATCGAAGCCAGCGTGCACTACACGCCGCTGCTGATTGCCTACTTTGCGTACATGGACCTGGCGCGGGTCAAACCCGGGCAATTCGCCCTGGTAACGGACGCCAGCCACTGTGCCGGCCCATCGTTTGTGCAGCTGGGCAAAGCCCTGGGGGTGCGGGTGATTGCCGCCACCAAGACCAGTGATGAGCGCGAATACCTGCTGTCCCTCGGGGCCGAGAAGGTCATCGTCACCGAAGAGCAGGACCTGCTGATGCAAGTCAACAAGTTCACCGACAACCGCGGCGTAGACGTGGTGTTCGATGGCTTGGGTGGCCCGCAGATGTCGTTGCTGGGTGATGTGCTGGCGCCGCGTGGCAGCCTGGTGCTGTACGGCCTGCAAGGTGGCAACCAGACGCCATTCCCGGCCTGTGCGGCGTTCCAGAAGAACATTCAGTTCTTTGTGCACTGCATAGGCAACTTCACCGGCAAACCGGAACTGGGCATCATCCAGGACCAGGTGGCCTTGCAGCGAGCCTTGCGTGACATCAACCAACTGACCGCCGACAAGGTGCTGGTACCGCTGAAAACCACGGTATTTCCGTTCAGCCAGTTCGTTGAAGCGCACCGCTATATGGACGAATGTCCGTGCCGTGAACGGGTTGCCTTGCAGGTAGAAACTGTTTGATCTGTGGGAATATTCTCAAGCGAGTATTCCTGCCCCCGGGCGCATGGGGCAAATGCGCCATTTGACAGGACTTAACCTGCCCACCGCTTGAATCGGGATTTCAGTACTTCAGCCCGATAAACCAGATGTATGCCCCTGACGCCGCCCTGAATCCCAGCGCGGCGTTGTCGTGTCTGCACACTCGATACCCCATGCAAGCCCCCATCTGAACCGGTTTTAGCCGGCGTTCTGTATCTGTTAATCATTATTCAAGTGCCGATAATTGCCCCGTCACTTTTATCTCAAGGATTGAGCAATGATTGAATATATGAAATCACCCCGTACATCCGTCAAGCCCAATAATGTTTCCCATGGCTGTTTTGCCGGAACATCAATATTGAAGTGGGTTATGTCGGATGCTTCTCTAGTTTGTAAGTTAAAGCAGCGTAGGAAGTTGTCAGAGCGTTCCTAAGACTTTCGGTTTGGGCTGCGTGCCCCTTGGCTTGGCGCCTTTTCGGGACTGGAAGCCCCCAAAGGCAGGCTTGGCAGGTAGGGCCCGGTGCTAATCTCCATTGAATGTCACATGTTGTAACGCCCCTACAGAAACAACAGGTCAGGCAAATGCCGTCAACGATTGCCCGAAACTGATATTTCAACTCAGGTAGTAGAACTATGAGCGCTATTCACGAACAAGCCATGAACTATGTCTATCAACAAGTATTGCAACGCTTGATAGGGCATTTCTCTCGAACAGAACGTACCTCGCTCCAGTTATTGATTCAACGAATCGTGGTAGCGGCAGGAGGCATGGAGCGGATCGGTGAATACAAGGTGCTGGTCGCTCACGGCGCAGGCGCCGGCAGCAGCTATGTCCTGGCGTTGTTGCGCGCAGCCCAGCTGACGCTTGCAGGCCGGGCGCCACGGACGTTTCAACTGCGGGTCGCGACCTTGCGCCATGCCGGCATGTCGCAAAATGCCCTGGACACGCTGCACCGCGGCTACAGCGCGCTGTTCCTGCATGACGATGCGCGTGTCGAATTGCTGATGGTCGAGAATCAGGAAGTCTTGCCGTTCAACCACCTGCGGCCGGCCTCCAGTGCGGCGCGCGACACCAGCCGGCGCAATATGCTGATGGTGGGGCACCTGACTTCGGGAGATCTTCGCCAAACCCTGTGCAACGACGCCTACCTGGCCCTCGGTGACTTTTACCAGCGCGTCACCACTTGCAATGGCGGCGTGCACGCGCTGGTCAGCGGTGACTCCGCGCGCAAGCAGCGGGAGTACCTGGCGTGGCTGAAGAAGGCCGCGCTGGCGAGCGGTGCAGAGATCCCGCCGCGCCAGCCCCTGGTGCTCAGCGGGCTGTTCGCGCGCATGGACGAGTGGAGCAACGCCTATTACTGCGACCTTTACGGCGAGCGCTACGCCGTCGCCGATAAGTCCGACACGGACAACCATCGCCACTTGGCCTATATCGGCGCTGCCGACCTTAAGGACGCGGCCGAATACACCTCCGGGCCGCTGTTGCGTCAGTTCATGGGCTATGAACCGGACGAGATTGGCTTTCATTTCAGCCACGCGAGCTATGCGAACCCGTTGCTGATGGCCCATCTGCGGGGCCTGCAGGCCGAGTGCCTACGGGAACTGGATTACGAGGAGGGCGCACAGGGCTTCATGCAGCAGGCCGCGCTGTTCATGCGGCGCAAGCAGATTCCCGAACACCTGATTGCCCAGGCAGCGACCCAGGATGGCCGAGCGCTGGCGGCCGACTACGCCCAGGCGCTCTTCGGATTGGATGAAAGCCAGCTGAACTGCCTGATGTTTTCGCCGTTTATCCGTCACGGCGAGCGCCTCGAAAGCTTTTTGCGCCAATGCCACCCCGGCATGCTGGTGGCACTTCCCGAGCTGCACAAGGCGCTGCAAGGCAAGCCGGTGGCCGAGATGCTGGTGCAATGGGCCATCGACATCAGCGGGTTGCCGATCGACCTGCTGCAACATCTCTATCGCAAGCGGCCAGCCACCGGCGTGCCGGGCATGGCCGAGACGCCACAGCAAGATGCTCCCGCCCTGGCAGCCTACCAACTGGCGGGGCGTTAAGCGGGTGGCGGCGGGTGACCAGCGATGAACCTCAGGGACGACCGGCAAACCGACTTCGCCTACCAGGCGGTGTATCGCTACATGATCAACCTCATCGGCGAGGTGGGCACGGATGCCCGGGTAAAACTGCCATCATTGCGGCAGCTGGCGGAGCGCCTGAATGTGTCGATCTCGACCATTCAATACGCTTATTCGTTGCTCGAGAAGGAGGGCCGGGTGTACTCGGTGCCCAAGTCGGGCTACTACGCCTGGCCGGTGTTGAATAAACCGCCAGGCAGCAGCGGTGGCGACCTGCTGGAGCGCCTCTATGCCAGTGCGCGACGTCCGGGAATGCGCGTGCTCAGCGCCGATGAACCGGCACTTGCGGCGTCACTGGACGCAGCGCTGTTGCTGCTCGAGCGCGAACTGTTGCGGCATTACCCGCATCATCTGCAGCCATGGTCGCAGCCCTGTGGCGTGTGGGAACTGCGGGCGACGCTCGCGGCGCGCTATACCTCGTCGCCGACCCGTTGCTGGCAGGCGGACGAGGTATACATCGGCGCCGACTTGCGCGGGGTACTGGAAATCCTGATCGAGGTGCTGGGTCTCAAAGGCGCTGCGATCATCGTCGAATCCCCGTGTGACTGGCTGATCCTGCGGTTGTTGCAGGGGGCAGGCGTGAGGGTTCTCGAATTGCCATTCACGGCGGACGACGGCCTGGACCTGGCGTTGTTCGAGCAATTGCTCAGCACCGAGCCGGTGCAGCTGGCGTTGCTGTCATCCGGTGTCAGCCTGCCGTCCGGCGTAGTCCTGCCCACCCATGATCGCCTGCAGCTAGTGCGATTGCTGGACCAGCATGGCTGTTGGTTGTTAGAAAATGACAGCCATGGTGACCTCGGCTTCGGGCAGCCAATCACCGCGTTACGGGACCTGGCCAATCCCGAGCGGCTGATGGTGTTTTCCACGTTCGAGAAGATGCTCGGGCCGGAAGCGCCGTTTGGCTATTTGCTGTCGCGCCACCTCAGCGGCGAGCTGCAGCGCCAGTTCCTGTTGCGCGCATTCCGGTTGTCCTCTATCCGCCAGCGCGCGATTGCGCGGCTCTATCAAAGCGGGCGTATCGACCAGCATCTGCGGGAGTTGCGACCGCAACTCAAAGAGCAGGCCCGGCTCATGGGCCTGCGGCTGGACACGCATCTGGGCAACCAGGTGAGCTACCGAATGCCCGCCGCTGGCGCGACCTTCTGGTTGCGCTCAGAGGCCCCGGTGGATATGCGCCAGGTGTTCCAGCGCCTGCTCACCCGGCAGGTGGTGATTGCGCCGGGGGAGTTGTTCAGCCTCAGTGGCCTGCACTGCCAGCATCTGCGGCTGAGCCATGCCGTTGACGGCGCCCATAACCTGGAGAATGCCCTGGATGAGCTGGCTCTGGCGCTCAGGCAGGCACAGACCGGCACTGAATGAAATTTCGCTGATTGCTGTAGGATTTATAACGTCGCGGAGCAGTCCAAGTCCCAGTAAACTGCACTTTTTTCCGAATCCTTCTCTTTCCGAGGTTTATGCATGACTCTCAGTCCTTTTGCGGGCAAGCCGGCACCAGCTCAATTGCTGGTAGACATCCCGCGACTGGTAACGGCCTATTACACCGGCCAGCCTGATGCAGCGATCTCCACCCAGCGCGTCGCCTTTGGTACCTCCGGGCACCGCGGCAGCTCGTTCGACCTGAGCTTCAATGAATGGCACGTGCTTGCCATCAGCCAGGCCATTTGCCTGTACCGTGAAGCCCAGGGCATCAACGGCCCGCTGTTTGTCGGCCTCGACACCCACGCGTTGTCCACCCCGGCGGGCGCCAGTGCGCTGGAAGTGCTGGCCGCCAATGGCGTGCACGTGATGCTCGCCGAAGGCGATGAGTACACCCCGACACCGGCGATTTCCCACGCCATCATTTGCTACAACCGCGGCCGCACCAGTGGTTTGGCCGACGGCATCGTGATCACGCCGTCCCACAACCCGCCACAAAGCGGCGGCTACAAGTACAACCCGCCCAACGGCGGCCCGGCCGACACCCACATCACCAAGTGGATCGAAGCCAAGGCTAACGAACTGCTGGCCAATAAGCTGGCCGGGGTCAAGCGCATCACCCATGCCCAGGCGCTGAAGGCCGACACCACTCATCGCCACGACTACCTCAACACCTACGTGGCCGACCTGGTCAACGTCATCGACTTCGATGCCATCCGCAACGCTGGCTTGCGCCTGGGCGTCGATCCGCTGGGCGGAGCAGGGGTGCGCTACTGGTCGGCCATCGCCGAGCATCACCGCCTGAACCTCGACGTGGTGAACACCGAAGTGGATTCGACCTTCCGCTTCATGAGCGTCGACTGGGACGGCCAGATCCGCATGGACCCGTCCTCCAGCTACGCCATGCAGGGCTTGATCGGCCTCAAGGACCGTTATGACGTGGCCTTCGCCTGCGACCCGGACCACGACCGCCATGGCATCGTGACGCCGTCCGGTGGCTTGTTGGCGCCGAACAACTACCTGGCCGTGTCCATCGACTACCTGTTCCAGAACCGCCCCGAGTGGCGCGCTGATGCTGCGGTGGGCAAGACCGTGGTCAGCAGCGGCTTGATTGATCGCGTGGCCAAGCGCATTGGCCGTCGCCTGTACGAAGTGCCGGTGGGCTTCAAGTGGTTTGCCGATGGCCTGTTTGACGGTTCGCTGGGTTTTGGTGGCGAAGAAAGTGCCGGCGCCTCGTTCCTGCGCAAGGACGGCAGCGTGTGGAGCACTGACAAGGACGGTTTGATCCCGGCGCTGCTGGCGGCGGAAATGACCTCGCGCAAAGGCCAGGACCCAAGCCAGATTTATCGCGGGCTGACCGATGCACTGGGTGAGCCGTTCGCCATTCGGGTGGATGCCAAGGCGACTCCGGCGCAGAAGGCCTTGCTGGGCAAGCTGTCGCCAGACCAGGTGACGTCCACGCAGTTGGCGGGGGAAAGCATCCAGCAGATCCTCAGCCACGCGCCGGGCAATGACCAGGCGATCGGCGGGCTGAAAGTCATGACTGAAAACGGTTGGTTTGCCGCACGGCCATCGGGCACCGAGGACATCTACAAGATCTACGCCGAGAGCTTTATCGGCGAAGATCACCTCAAGCAACTGGTGGAAGAGGCCCAGGTGTTGGTAGACGGGGCGATCTCGGCTAACTGATACCCAGCCTATGACTGATTAACCTGTGGCGAGGGAGCTTGCTCCCGCCGGACTGCGCAGCAGTCCCATTTTTGGGCGCGCTTCGCACCCCAGCGGGAGCAAGCTCCCTCACCACATTCAAGCTCGGTCAGGCGAGGTCGACCAACACGATCTCGCTGTCCTCAACCGCTGTCACCCGCAGTACCTGCTCATCCTCAACCGCTACACCGTCTCGAGCTTGTGCACGCAAGCCATTGACTTCAATCACCCCGGTGGCCGGTACCAGGTACGCCCGGCGTCCGTTGTCCAGCCGATACTCGGCACTTTCACCGGTTTTCAGGTTTGCCGCTACCAAGCGTGCATCGGCCCGAATCCGCAGGCTTTCGCTGTCTCCGGCCTTGCCACTGGCCAGGGTCACAAACCCTTCGCGGTCACCCTTCGGAAACGGCTTAGCGCCCCACGACGGCGGCAAACCGGCCTCATTGGGAATGATCCAGATCTGGAAAATCTTGGTCGGCGTAGCTTCCAGGTTGTACTCGCTGTGGGCGATCCCGGTGCCGGCGCTCATTACCTGGACGTCGCCGGCCTCGGTGCGGCCCTGGTTGCCCAGGTTGTCGGCATGGCTGATGGCGCCCTCACGCACATAGGTGATGATTTCCATGTCCCGGTGCGGGTGCTGCGGGAAGCCGGTGCCCGGTGCGATGAGGTCATCGTTCCACACCCGCAGGTTGCCCCAGTGCATACGCTTGGGGTCATGGTATTCGGCAAACGAAAAGTGGTGGTGAGCGTCCAGCCAACCGTGATTGGCGCCGCCCAGGGTGTTGAAAGGTCGAAGTTCAAGCATGATCGTCTCCTGTGGATGGGAGCCATCATCCAGCAGCGCCAGATCGATAAAAAGCGTAAAAAATGCTGGATTCCTATCGAATGCTTCGATGCCGATGCTCAGGACTTGTCTTCACTTCATCGCCTAACTGCATGAGCGCAAAGCAATTGGCTGGAACTGTGGGGCATTTGCGGCGACCATAGGGCTCTTGTCCGAGTTAAAGCATCGCAGGAGTCCGCGTGCCGCAACACACCCCCGATCTGCCTCCCGAACTGCGGCCACTGGCCGAAATGCCCCTGTTGAAACGGCTCGCCGCCCGATTATTCGGTCACGGCCTGACGCGCCTGCGGGCACAGCACCGTTTCTCATGGCTGCATGGCCAGGCCGACGGCTTTCGCAGTGGCCACACGGCCGGCGTGGAGTATGGCTATAAGGAAGGCAAGGCGGATGGTATCGAAGAAGGCCGCCAGGTCCTGCTGATTCGTGACTTCCGGCCGGATGAGCACACTGCGCCGGGTGTTGACGACAATCTGTTCGATGATTGGCGCCTGCCGCTGACCGCCGAGTTGAAAAAACGCATCAAGGCTGATGTGGCGCGCCTGCTGCCGGCCCATGCCCAGCCGAGTGCGGCGCAATGGAAGATGATCTTCAGCGACACGCCGTCCACCTCGGTGATCGCCGGCGCCGGCGCGGGTAAATCCACCTCGCTGGTGCTGCGTATCCTGCTGCTGACCCATTACCTGGGCTTCGAGCTGAGCTCGATGACGGTGGTGACCTTCACCCGTGAGTCGCGCAAGGACTTCATCAACAAGCTCATGGAAATTCTCGCCTTGTGGGGCCAACCCCTTGGTATGAAAGAAGCGCAAGCGGTGGTGCGGACCTTTCACTCACGCATCCTGCCAATGGTGCGCAGCCTGCCGGGCCTTGAACGGCTGCAGGCGTTCGAGAACCTCAATGCGCGGACTGAAGCGGACTTTGATGAGGCCGACAGCAACCCTTTCGAATTGCGGATCAACGACGCCCAGCGCCAGCAACTGAATGCCTGCTATCACCGGCTGCATGGCCGCCATGAACGCTTCCGCGAACTGATCGCCCCGCTGGCGCGCCATGCCCTGCAACTCAAGGAGCTGGAGCGCGATCACCCGGACGTGCAAAAACGCGTGGCGGTGACCGAACTGGCGGCCAAGCGCGATGAAGAACTCTGCGATGTGATCGAAGACCTGTGGTTTCGTGCCGGCGCATGGCCGATCAAGGGCATCGAGCCCAATCGCCAGACGTTCGATATCAACGGCGCGAAGTTTCACTGCCATGGCTACATTGCCGAACTGGATGCCTGGGTCGTACTGGGCTTCGACCCGCGGGAAAATGCCCAGGTCAGTCGACCCGGGTCCAAGCTGTCAGTACGTGCCGAATGGGCGGTAAAGCGAACCCTATTTCAAGCTTTCTGTCGTAAACCATTGATATGGCTAGAAAGCTACGAGTCTTCCAGGCGGCTTTTAAGCAGCCTGGCAGGTGACGCAACAGCGGGCCCGGGCTTCGATTACAAGGTCAAGGGCGAGCTGGGTTCGGCACCGTTGCTGGACAGCTTTGTTGCCGCCGCCGGGTTCATCGAGAACCTCGGGCTGGATGTGCCCACCGCCGTGGGCAAGATGAGTTTTGCCAAGGATGATCCAGACCGTTTTTACTTCGAGGCACTGAGCATTTTCTGGAAGGCCCTCGAAGATCACTTGCTGGACCAGTCGCCACCGGTCATGACCTACAACCGGATGTTCTCGCTGTTTGGCGAAAACACCCCGGAGAACCTGAAGTTGCTCAGCGACCCGCTGCTACGGCCGATGTCGCACCTGATGATCGACGAATTCCAGGACGTATCGCCGCAGATCGTCTCGTGGATCCGGGCCAGCCTGCGGGAGATCCGCAGCCGCGGGCCGGCCATGCACGTGGGGCGTGGGGCCCAGCGCTCTTCGCTGTTGTGCGTGGGCGATGACTGGCAGTCGATCTATGGCTGGCGTGGCAGTTCGCCCAAGTATTTCATGGAGTTCAACAAGGAGTTCCCGTCACCCACGACCACCCGGGTGATGCTGGGCGAGAACTACCGCAGCCATCAGCACGTGATCGATGCTGCCGAGCACATTGTGCGGGCGGCCCCGGCCATCAGCGGTAAGAAAGCCAAGGCCAGTGGAACCGCGAAGGAGTTGGTGCCGGTCACGGTGCGTGACCGTGACGATGCGGCGCTGGGCCAACAACTGCTGGCGCACTATCAAAAGGGTGATTCGGTGTTAATGCTGTATCGAAAAAGCAGCGATAAGTCATTGATGCAAGAGCATATTCAGTCGGTAGTTAATGTGGACTCTAGTTTGCCGTACGACAGCCGCCGGCTCAAGCAACTGACTTATCACAGCGCCAAGGGCCTGCAGGCGGATGCGGTATTCCTGCTGGGCGACTGCCAGCACTTGACCAGTTCGCCGTACAAGAACCAGGTCTACCGCATGGCAGGACTGGGCAAGGACGGCGATACCGAAGCTTACGACAGCGCGCAGAAAGACGAAGTGCTGCGCCTGGCCTACGTGGGCATTACCCGGGCGGTGAGCCATTGCTATTGGTATGTCGACGGCCAGGATGGCCAAGGGGTGAATGTGCCAAAGGCTTCGGACCGGGTTGCCGGGGACAAACCGTTTTTTGACGACCAGCGCATCAGCAAATCATAAGGGGTGACGTTGAATCCTGTGGCGAGGGAGCTTGCTGTGGCGAGGGAGCTTGCTCCCGCTGGAGTGCGCAGCGCTCCCA